>DOXE01000466.1 GCA_003519205.1 Chloroflexota bacterium | reverse complement strand
CGTACTTATATCTGCACTCGTGATCGTCCCAGAAAGGATGGGCGATTTCGCTTATTCGGACAGCTATTTTGACGCTGGACAAGTACTAGTTGTCAACGACGGATCAAGCATTCACGATCCATTGGATCTTGAAGATCGCACGATTGCTGTTGAGCTCGGTGCTCAAGGACATCTGCTGGCGACGACATGGCAACGTAGAATTCCTGGCCTGAAGATACAAGTAAAGGATAGCACTGTTGATGCCCTTTCCTCAGTTTCGAATGGAGGGGTCGATGCCGCAATTGTCGATCACGTAAGCGCAAGATTATATAGGGAAAATTCGCCAAGCCTTCAGATTCACATCCTAAATGATGCCAGAGAACCATATGCTTTAGTCATAAGGGTCGAAGATCAACAATTACTGGATGCATTGAACGAGACACTCGAAAAAATGAAGAGTTCAGGTAAGTTAGAAAGCATCATTAATGATTGGTTGGATCCTTTTTGAACCTAGTTCAATACTGGGATTTCCATGATGTTAACTGTTGGCCATAAGCTGTGATATACTGTAGGGGACAAATGATACCCTCTTAATGCCAACCCGATACGATGATTTAAAGGAGACGCTTTGTAATGAAGGAACCGCCTATCCCTGATATGTTTGACAAGGTAGAAGGTGAATCGTCTTTCCTTGGCGATCTGGCCAGCAAGATCCCTGGCTTCGATGGATACATGGAACGGAGTCGCCGTCGAGAAGCCGACCAACTACTCCGATCGACGATAGCCTCTCGGTTAGAAGAGACCCGACTTCAACTATCGAGTGTACAACAGGAACTCAGTCGTGATATCGTTCGAGCGATGGATTACGCCGAAGCCCTGGGAAGAGCCGATACAAAGCTGATGGGATTTATCGGAAAGATTAAAGATGCTCCTGAAGGTTACGCCGGTTTCTTCGACGCCGTAAAAGTCAATGAGGATGATCTTGCCCGAGTTTATGCCTTCGACGAATCGATGCTGGCTTATGCGGACCAAATTGACGCAGACGTCAATGCTCTAGAGAAAGCAGTCTTGGAAGACGACGATATAGATGAAAGAATTCGCACTCTAGATAACACCCTTCGCGAAGCAAACTCGGCATTCAACTCAAGGCAAGAGGTATTATCAGGGATCGCATAACCAATGATCCTGATAAACAAATACTGATAACTTTTAAATGATCGGCGCAATTCTATCTAGATGCAGATTTAGGAGAGTGAACGAATGGCTCGAATATTTGATCGTATAAACGCTGAACCCTGGCTAAATGACGAGATTGTCCAGAAGTTTCCGAAAGGTGAGGCAGGAGATATCCGTTGGGGATCACCTTGTATTGTAAACCCTGGCGAAACAGCCGTATTTGTCCGCAGCGGCGAACCAATGGGCACATTTGAGCCGGGAACCCATGTACTGACAACGGCAAACCTACCCATTCTGGCTAGCGTGATTGGTAAGGCTTTTGACGACAAGACCCCATTTACGGCCGATGTCTACTTTGTGAAGACTACCGATATGACCTACAAATGGGGGACGACTGCTCCCATTATCGTCGAACATCTTAACCGGCCGCCTGGTGCCAGTGCCATAATCGGAAATGGCACTTATATCGCCAAGGTTAAGGAACCATGGCGTTTCTTGACCGCGATGGATGCCTTTCGAGATAGTGTACGCTTACCACAACTGAAGCAACGCCTTGATCCCTTACTCGGTGTGCTGATGCAAGATAAACTTAGCGAATTGGCCATTGCCAAGAATCTGGGTCCAGCTCAATTGCAGTCATTTTCGCAGGATCTCAACGATCTCTTAGCAGGCATGTTGCAAACCGATTTTGATGGCATGGGCATGGTCTTGGTGGACTTTAACATTCGCATGGGCCTTCATCCCGAATCATTGGAGGTGGTCACCCGAATGGGTTATGGGACAAGCTATACTCAGGTGAAGGCGATGGATGTTGGCATGGCTGCCGCTGAATCCGGTGGTGGTGGCAATTTAGGCGAACTTGGTATCGGCATGATGGGTTTGACGGCTATGCAACAACAGCAACAGCAACAAGCAGCCCAACAACCTGCCGCCCAACAGCCGCCGCAGGCTGGTGCGCCAACCCCTGATGTAATGACACCTGCTCAGGCAGCGGACATCGTGCAGGTGTCCGAGTCTGATATTATTGCAGCGATTGAGGCCGGAGATCTCAAGGCCCGCAAGATAGGCAAAGTTTACCGGATCAGTCGTGCGAATCTAGAAGAGTTCTTGGCCGGTTAATCCATCATAAAAAAGCCAAAAATCCAGCCCTGGCTGACAGTCTATTACTGACTGTCAGCCAGGGCTATTTTCGATCATCTCTCTCACGATCACTACTTTTCTCCAGTATGCTATCATAGAGTCTAAGTAGGAATACATGATCATGCAGGATTTGAATACATTTGCCTCCAGCGTGATTGATAATNNAAGACGATGCTGGCTCGCTCGGTGGCCATCTCGATGGATGTCGAGTTTAAACGACTCCAATGTACGCCAGACCTGCTGCCGACTGATGTGACTGGGGTATCCATTTTTGATCAGGCCAAGCGTGAATTCAATTTTAATCCCGGCCCAGCCTTCACGAATATCCTACTGGCTGATGAGATAAACCGAGCAACGCCCCGAACCCAATCAGCCCTGCTTGAGTGCATGGGGGAACGACAAATTACCGTCGATGGCGTTACACGTCCCCTCAACAAGCCCTTTTTTGTTTTTGCCACGCAAAATCCCATTGAGTATGAAGGAACTTTCCCTCTCCCCGAAGCACAACTCGATCGTTTCTTCATGAAGCTCAGTATGGGATACCTTGATCAGGAAACCGAAGGTCAGTTATTGGTAAATCTCGGCCGGGAGCATCCCATCGAAGGTCTTGGCCAGGTCGCCAAGGGTGACCTGCTTCTTGAATTAACGCAACAGGTCTGGGAGGTCCATGTAGATAAAACGGTTCGCGACTATATCGTTGGACTTGTATTTGAGACACGAAGAAATTCAGATTTGGTCTTGGGAGCTAGTCCACGGGGAAGCCTCGCCTTATACCGGGGGAGTCAAGCTTATGCCGCCATAAATGGCCGAAAT
This sequence comes from Chloroflexota bacterium, assembly GCA_003519205.1. Lineage (GTDB taxonomy): Bacteria > Chloroflexota > Anaerolineae > Promineifilales > Promineifilaceae > UBA11865. The sequence goes on along the minus strand of DOXE01000466.1, from coordinate 6,275 downwards.
TATGTCTTGCCGGACGACGTTAAATATCTTGCCCCTTACATCCTGTCTCACCGATGTATCATTCATCCAGAGAGTGCATTACGTGGCGTAACGATCAAAGATGTCATATACAAGGTTTTACAATCCACGAGCCTGGAGATTGGCGAATTGCCATGAACGATTTACCTGTCCTGATAATATTTCTGTTTTTGATCGCCTTTCTATTTCAAATTGATTTCATTTTCTATATCGGCTACGTCATCTCCGGAATTTTTTTGTGGAGCCGGTGGTATGCTCCCCGTTCTCTGCGCCACTTGAGCGTACATCGTGATTTTCAAAACCGCGCTTTTCTGGGTGAAGGGGTGGATATTACCATAACCGTTGAAAATAAGAGCAGATTACCCATTCCATGGCTTCAGTTAATCGAAAGCATCCCCGTTGAGTTGCGCGATGGTCCTTCCTTAAGTAAAGCAATCACCCTCAACGGCCGCAAGAGCAAAATTTTCAAATACAAGGTTCGAGCCTTACGCCGGGGATATTACCGCCTTGGTCCATTACAAATTTCGGCCGGTGATCTATTTGGGTTCGTTGAAAATCGGGCGCAACTGATCGAAGATTATTTGACGGTTTATCCCCAAATTTTACCAATGACCCACCTGGCCGTACCGTCCAAATTGCCGTTCGGCATCCTAACCAGCAAGCATCGAATTTTCGAGGATCCGGCAAGACCAATTGGCCTCAGGCAATATCACTCCGGGGATTCGCTTCGGCATATCAATTGGAAGGTGAGCGCTCACGTTGACACTTTATTAGTAAAAACATTGGAACCAGCGATATCGCTGGAAACCTACATCGTACTCAACCTCAATTCCGGCGAGTTTTCGCGTCAATTCCGATACGATGGACCTGAATGGGGGATCGTTGTGGCGGCTTCGATTGCCAACCATCTAACAAAGAAAAAACAAGCTGTGGGATTAGCTACAAATGGTGCCGATCCATTGTTACAGGAAAATGGGAATTTGGTTGAAGTCAACAAATTATATGATGAGGAAAGCGGCCGTCTTCTAGTTAGGAATCTTGGTCCGGATAATGGATCGAACGCCGTTGATGCTTTTGTCGGAAAGGATAGTGGCTTGATCCCTAAGCCGATACAACCTGCTCCGGGCCAATTACACCTGATGAAAGTGTTGGAACAATTAGCCCGTATCGAAGCTGGAAATTCGGTGGGTTTTTCGTCCTGGATGCCAGGAGCTTGTCTTGGTCTGAATTGGGGAGTAACGATCTTGGCGATAAGCCCTTCTGGAGACGAGAGGATCTGCCGAGCCTTACACCAGTTAGTCAAAACGGGCTTTAATCCTGTATTACTTATCATCGAACCTTATGCTAATTTCCTGGAAATTAAGGAAAGAGCACGTTATTTTGGATTTCCAGCTTACCATCTAACTGGCCGTCATAAATTGAAGGATCCCTAATGAGCAGAAACATGCAATCCGGAAAGCCCCTCATTCCAGTAATACTCGCACGAGAGGCAGTTCGTGACATCGACAGGTAGAAAGGCTCGAGAGAGTCTCGGTAAAACACGAGCACCAGGTCAGTACCGATTTCTTCACCTTTCAGTTATCGCCATCCTCGTGACAGCCCTGCTTATCGGTCCTATCACCGTGCTAAAGCTGATCATTCCAACTGGCCCATGGGCCCTTTTGCCCCTTATCGCATTTATTGTTGCTTTAGAAGGTGGATTTACAACCTGGTGGCTGGGAAAAATGAAACGACGCGTAAACCCTCTTTTTTACCGCATTTCTGAGATAGTTTTATTGCTTGTAGCGTTGCGACTTATCACCTGGTTCGTTGCCGGAAACCGTCCAAACCTGGCCACAATTCGTTCCTTTGTTATAAACCCCAGCCTTATAGTCGATATCACCTTCGTTCTATTCATCCTATTGGCATTCTTTGCCTGGGAGAGAAGCATCACTTTTTCCTCGACTTTCAATAAATTGACCTTATCTGCGGAAGAGATCGTCTATTATTCAATTCCAACTTCTGAACGATTTCAAAGCGGGATTACAGGCATCGTCCCTAAAAACCGCATTCATCTGCATCACGACTTTTTACGCCAATGGGTTATTGGCGGAATCATTCTCATCATCTTTACCGTGATCACGACATTTGATTTACCAGAACCATCTGCAGTCGCCACTTCCGGGATAAACATCCGCAATATCGGGCGATTAGGACTCCGTTCTGATATTCTTCTAGCATTAATCCTTTATTTTATTGGTGGCTTATGGCTTGCCAGCCTTGGTCGAATGCATATCTTGCAAGCAAGATGGCTAACCACCAGATTACCAGCCGATGTCGAAATCGTCCGAAGTTGGCGCACCCGTGGTTTGATCTTGCTGCTGCTCCTGGCATTGGTGGCCGCCTTTATGCCCATCGGCTCATCCTTCGCATTCTCTAGGATCATTGTCGCAATTCTTTCTTTGATAGCCATAGCCTTTGGCCTCTTTTTCACTTTGCTTGCCTATCTTCTTTATATCGCTTCCTCTCTATTTGGAAGCGTTTCGCCTAAATCTCCTCCCGCACCAGTAGATTTAAGCCAATTTGCTCGAGCAACCGATCTCACTGAATCATCGTCAGAAGTACCTGCTTTAATCTTTGGTAGCATTTTCTGGATCGGGATCATAACTATCGTCATCATCGCTCTCCTCTTTTTCCTGCGTGATCGAGGTATCACCGTTAAAAGAACGCAACTGAGGCGACCGTGGCAAGTTTTCATTGCCTGGATACGTAATTTGTGGAAAAAGGTGAACCGGCAACCTATTGCGTTATCCCTACCATGGAGGAATCGTTTGAAATTCTCCAAGCCACTCTCCGATGATCAAATCTTGCCTTGGCGATTTCTTCGAATTAATTCCCTGACACCTCGTGATCAGATCTTTTATTTTTACCTTTCCATCGTCAAACGTGCAGGAAAAAAAGGTGTTAGCCGGGCCCCGAATATGACACCTTCGGAATATGCAACCAAACTTGAATCTGCCTGGCCTGAAGCAAGATCTGACATCCAATATCTCACCGGAGAGTTTCAAGAGGCCCGTTACAGCGCCGATCCCATAGACAAAGACAAACTATCAACTGTTCGAGGAATTTTTAGAAGGTTACGCTCAATGCTACGCCAGCGAAAAGTCGAATATTAAGGAGTATAAAGCCGTGAATCATCAGATTCATCCAGATACTTCAATTGGAACCGTTTCTTTGCGTATTAANNGCCACTTTAGGGGTTGGCGATAGAGATATAATATTCTTGACAGAATCGGCCGGGGCGCCTCTAGCTTCTGGCATGACCGGTCTTTACCATTTTGCTATTTTGGTACCATCTCGCCTCGAATTAGCCAAAAGTTTGAAACAATTGGCAACCAGCAAGATAACCGTACAGGGATTCGCCGACCATCTGGTAAGTGAAGCCATATATTTGAGCGATCCTGACGGTAATGGCATTGAGATTTACCGGGATCGACCGCGTTCGGAATGGACCTTTCGGCAAGGCCAACTTCAAATGGACACCCTGCCGTTGGATTTAGACTCGTTGATGTCTGAGTTGGAATCAGACCCGCAACCATGGACAGGACTGGCGGATGGCACTCGAATTGGCCATATCCATTTGAAGGTGGCCAGTGTGGATGATGCCGAGAGTTTTTACACAAATGTCCTTGGCTTTGACTTGATGACGCGATATGGTCCTTCGGCCGGATTTGTATCGGCCGGTGGGTATCACCACCATATAGGATTCAACACGTGGGGCAGTTTAGGTGCGCCACCACCTCCACTAGGTACCATTGGTCTGCGTTGGTTTTCTCTCGAATTACCCAACGGCCAGGCACTAGACCATCTATTGGAAATGATTCACAAAGCCCAGGTAGAAACCGAGAATAGACCCGAGGGAGTCTTTGTTAGCGATCCTTCAGGCAATCGTATCCTTCTACAAGTAATTTAAAATGACAATCTTAACCATTACTCCCGATCGCGTCATTCGCAATTACTTGGTTATCTCAGGCCTTTACACCTTATCTGCATCCCTGATTTGGGGTGTGAATACATTGTTCCTTTTGGAGGCCGGGCTGAACATTCAAGGTGTATTTATCGCCAACGCCGCATTCACGGCCGGCATGGCGCTTTTTGAGATCCCAACGGGGGTGATCGCCGATACGGTTGGACGGCGCATATCTTTTCTCCTTAGTGTTGCCGTCTTAATTCTAACAACTTTTGGCTATATCATCGTCGCTCGAAGTGACGGTAGCCTCTTACTATTTGTTATCGTGTCTGTTTTCATTGGATTGGGATTCACATTCTATTCGGGCGCAGTCGAAGCATGGCTGGTAGATGCCTTAAATGCTACCGGGTATGCGGGAAACCTCGATCATGTCTTTGCTCGTGGTGCATTCGTTTCTGGGGGAGCGATGCTGGTCGGAACATTGGGTGGCGGATTTCTAGGTAATGTCAATCTTGCCTGGCCTTATATGGTCAGGGGAATATTATTGTTTATGGTTTTTTGGATCGCTTTTTTTGTTATGCACGATCTCGGATATAAGACAAGAGCGCTTAATATTAAAACAGTACCGGGCGAGATGCGACAAATCGCTGACGCCAGTATCAAATATGGCTGGAAACAGCGACCTGTCCGGCTTCTGATGATCGTCGGATTCATTCAAGCTGTATTTTCTACTTGGGCGTTCTACGCCTGGCAACCCTATTTACTTGGATTGCTCAATCAGCCGGAAGCGGTATGGATTTCGGGTGTTGTGGCCGCCTTGATCGCTTCTGCCACGATGGCGGGTAATGCCTTGGTTGATCGGTTAGCGCAATTTTGTACGAGGCGAACCACTCTTCTCCTCTGGGCGGCTGGGATATCTTCAGCAGCTGCCATCGGCGTTGGTTTGAGTGGTACATTTTGGTTGGCATTGATCCTATTGATGATTATGATGGGTGCAGCCGGTGTCGCTCAACCCGTGTCCCAAGCATATGTTCACCAATTGATCCCATCGGCCGAAAGAGCCACCATTATTTCATTCAACTCAATGATTGCCAGCACGGGGAGTATTATTGGTCAGACTGGGTTAGGGAGAATTGCCCAGAACCGTTCAATTGCCACCGGCTATGTCGTCGGAGGCTTGTTTTCAGTTTTGGCCATCCCGGTACTGTTTACGTTGCGCCGACTTGGATTAACCGCCGATGTCATCATCGGCGACGCTGGATCTCAGAGTGCTTGCGCCGCTCATGGCCTTCCAGAGGTATCAGCCGTTGACCCGAAGGCGGCAACACGCTAAGAACTAAATCAGACGACGATATTCACCAGCTTACCTCGAACGACGATCACTTTACGTGGCTTTTTTCCATTGAGCCAACTCTTGATTTTATCCGAGGCCAAGGCAGTCTCCCGCAAAAGCTCATCATCACTATCGGCCGGAACATCGATCCTATCTCGTACTTTGCCATTGACCTGGACGATCAGGGTTACTGTTTCCTCTTTGGCCAGCTCTGGATCCCAGGTTGGCCACGATTGTTCGTGGATGCTGTAGGAATATCCTCGCCGCTCCCACAACTCCTCGCTCAAATGCGGTGCAATCGGAGCCATCAATAGCAGCAGGCTATCAATGCTTTCATTCCATGATTTCAGGGACACATTTTCCTCTCGATGGGATTCGACGATTGCATTCCTCAATTCCATAATCGCCGCCACCGCTGTGTTGAAAGAAAAGTTTTCCATATCCTCGGTGACTTTGCGGATTACCTGGTGGGTTTTTCTCAACAGCCCCCGATCTTTGTCATTATCAACAGATTTCGGCCTGTAATCATGCATCGCCATTTCCCAAATATCATATAAAAGCCTTTGAGGTCCCTTAATGCCATCATAGTTCCAGGGACCACCTTGATCCCACTTAGCAAAGAACATCAGATAGGTTCGTACCGTATCCGCCCCATACTGCTGTACCAATCGATCAGGGGCAATGACGTTGCCTCGCGACTTAGACATTTTCTCGCCATCCTCGCCCAGAACCATACCCTGGTTATAAAGGGCCAACATCGGTTCATCAAAGTCAACCAAACCCATCTCACGCATCGCCATAGTGAAAAAACGGGTGTATATCAGATGCATAGTTGCATGTTCTATGCCGCCAGTGTATTGATCGACCGGTAGCCAATAAGAACCCTCACGGGGATCAAACGGAGCCTCAGAATAATCCGGACTCAGATAACGATATTGGTACCAAGATGAACACATAAAGGTGTCCATGGTGTCG
>DOXE01000535.1 GCA_003519205.1 Chloroflexota bacterium | reverse complement strand
ACAATACATGGTAGTGTGTGCTTCCCTGTGCTACTTCGCCCATCTCGGCCGCGATAGTGGCGGTCATGGTCCGGACCGGCTGGAAAAATATACCTGGTCCTAATCTGGGTAGATTGGCTGCATTACCCGTTACAAGCATGACGGCCATGGTTTCACCAATCGCCCTTCCAATACCCAACATGATGGCGATTACGATCCCCGACCGCGCGGCCGGGACGATGACTAACCAAATTGTCTGCCACTGTGTCGCACCGATTGCCAACGAACCATCACGATACTCCCTGGGTACGGCATAAAGGGCATCTTCTGTGATGCTGATAATGGTAGGAAGCGACATATATGCAAGAATTATTGAGCCGGTGAAGGCAGTTAATCCACTTGGAGCACCCAACTTTTGAATCGTCGGGGCTAAAGCGATCCAGCCAAAAAAACCTAAAACAATAGACGGAATGCCCGCCAAGATCTCGATGAAGGGTTTCAAGATCTCACGTTGCCATTGAGGCGCGATCTCACCCAGATAGATGGCCGTTATCAGGCCAAGTGGAACGGAGATGATCACGGCACCTAATGTCACAATGAAGGATCCAACTAGAAGCGAGAGAAATCCATATTGGTCTTCGATTGGATACCAGCGGTCGCTCAGAACTTGACCTAAAGATACCGTTTGGTATGTGGGCAAACCTTCTTTTAACAAGAAGAAAAAGATGAGGGCGATGATGATGATAACGGATATCCCAGCGAAACGAATCAAGTTCTCGATGATCGGCTCTGCCCAAGATCGATGGCTAGTTTTTTCTCCAGTTCGAATTAGCGCCGGAGTTGAAGGTGGTGCGTGATTTTTCGATGTCATTTGTTACGGTCCAACTGCAAGACACATGACCAAAGATAATGATCTACTCGCAAAATTTCTGGCACGGTAACCATCAGGTCGATCGACATCCCTACTCATTTAATCCTAGAGGAACAAACCCGAGTTCGGCTACTATCGACTGGCCCTCATTACTTAGTATCCAGTTGAGGTAATCGGCAACGGATCCAGTCGGCACCCCAGCCGTATACATGTAGAGGTTTCTGGACAATGGATAAGATCCGGAGGCAGCTGTCTCAACTGAAGGCAAGGTAAAAGAGGAATGTTCGCTTTCAGAAATAGCCAGTACTTTTTCATGCTCGGGGTTGACGTACCCTAGTCCGTCGTAACCGATTGCGTTGGGGTTGCGCTGCACTTCACTGGTTATGCCTACGGAGGAGGGCATAAGCAACGTCTGGGGAGCAAAGATATCGGTGTTATTGCTATCTCCACGGCGCACGACTTCCTCTAAGAAGTACACATGTGTACCCGAATTGGTCTCGCGAGAAACAAGGACAATTGGTGCATCTCTTCCCCCCAATTCTTTCCAATTTGTGATCCGGCCAGTAAACATGTCCGATAATTGTTCGATCGTTATTTCGTCGACAGGATTATCTTGGTGAACGACGATGGCCAAGGCATCAATGGCCACCACGTGTTCTATTGGATCGATACCATTGGCCTGGGCATCTTCAATCTCTTCTTGCTTCATTGCCCGGGAAGCATTGGCAATGTCGACTGTACCATTCATCAATGAAGCAATCCCCGTACCGGATCCACCACCCGTTACAGCGATATCTACCGAGGGATCGACAACTTGATACGCTTCTGCCCAGGCTAATGCCAGGTTCACCATCGTATCGGAGCCCTTGTTTTGGATAGCACGTCGTTGTCCCCCGTCTTCTACCGAAGCACCCGCACGACTGGGTTGACAACCAGCCACTGAGAAAGCCACCAGGAATAATAGTAGACTAAGAGCTGGGGGAATTATGGGTTTACTGAAGGTTACTTCAACCGATGTCGGAAGAATTTTTTGGACGTATAGAGATCGTTCAACTCTATCCTGACTTTGGCTTATCAGGTTGTGTAGCCAACGGGCTCTTGGCCTGGTTATTCTTCTCATTCCCTCAAGACGCCGGAACATTTACCTGCTTGATATTGATGTCTTCTTGGTTCAGGCAGACCCGATTGAATTCTAGGCGATTCTGCACCATCAGCAAATTTAATCATTAACCAATAGGTACTAGGGCTGANNGGCTTTTCAGAGTATGAGGCCAAGGCTTATGTCGCCTTACTGAGAAAAAGCCCCGTAACGGGATATGAGCTCTCTAAACAGTCTGGCGTTCCACGCTCGATGATTTACGAGGTCTTAGGCAAGCTAACAACCCGTGGGGCGGCCATGACCCTGAGATCCGGAGGCACTACCAAATATGCTCCTACCCCAGCTAGAGAATTTCTGGATCAGGCCCAAAGAGAGCACGAGCTTCTAGTCCAAAAACTCAAAGATGATCTAATGGCCATCGATTCTGCCTCCGATCTAGAATATGTTTGGAACATCGAAGGACATGATAACATCGTCGCCAGGGCGGCGGAGATGATCGAACAGGCCAATGGCCAGGTATACCTGGCGATATTGCCGGTTACCTTCACCGATTTGCGGCCGGCATTATCCGATGCGGTCAAACGTGGCGTCCGGGTCGTCATCTATACAACCAAGGAACTTGATTTTCCCGGTGGTGAGGTTGCTGTTGCCCACGTATCGACGGAAACGCTGAGCCAGGCCAGGGGATTGGGATTAATCCTAGTGACAGATAACGAAGAAGTTCTCATTGCCGAATGGTTAACAGGTTCCCAGGCACGGGCTTCTTGGACTAGCAGCCCCTTGCTTGTTTTTATCGCCGAGCACCATCTTCGTACAGATCTTTACCTTCCAGAGATCTTATCTCTACTTGGAGATAAGGCGCTGGAAATTATACAAGAGCAAGATCGAGAACTTTTTGCTCGTGCCTTGGAAAGCCATATTTGATGATTAAATAACCCAGATGGGTTTGGAAATCACATGGTTTTAAAGAATCTTCTCCGGCGGAAATCGCGTAGCCTTTTAACCCTATTCGGCATCGCCATCGGCGTCGCCGCTATTGTAGCTTTGGGTGCATTGGGGGCAGGTTTAGCGACCGGCTATCAAAATATGGCCGGAGGCAGCCAGGCAGATCTTGTGCTTAGCCAAGCCGAGGCTTATGACTTAACCCTAAGCGCGGTTGACGAGCACATTGGCAACGAACTATTGGCCATGCCGGAGGTGCGTGAAGTTACCGGGACGATCATGGGTAATGTCTCCACCGACTCAGGTGCTCAGTATTTCTTCATTTTTGGCCACGATCCAGACGGATTTGCCGTCGAACATTTTAAGGTCATCGAAGGAGAAACTCTATCATCTAGTAGAGGCCGTGGAAGACCACTCCTGCTGGGCAAGGTGGCTGCAGATGCCTTTGAGCTAGATGTCGGCGATGCCATGAATTTGACCGGTGGTACTTTTCGCGTGGTTGGCATATATGAAACGGGCGATGCCTTTGAAGATGGTGGGGCTGTCATCCCCTTGGATGAGGCCCAAGCATTACTGCAAAAACACCGGTTGGTCGGCGCCTATTACATCAAGCTCCGAGATACCGACATGGCCGATAGCCTCAGGGCCAAAGTGGAACGTCGTTATCCTGATTTAAAGTTGTCCACAGCCTCGGAATTTGGCGAAAAGCAGCAGATGGTCGATTACCTTCAGGGCATGGGCTGGGCTGTCGGCGCGTTGGCCGTCATCGTCGGCGGGGTTGGTATGACTAATACGGTTCTGATGAGCGTCTTTGAACGAACGCGAGAGATCGGTGTTTTGCGGGCGGTTGGTTGGAGCCGCCGGCGGGTTCTGACGCTTATTCTGGGGGAATCAATTGCGATAGCCCTCCTGGGTGGTGTCCTGGGAATAGCTCTGGGGGCGGCGCTCGTCCTGGCTATCAGAGACGTCCCACTGATGGGTTTTATCCATGGGCAGTTCTCCGCCAGATTATTCTTCCAGGCTTTCGTGATCGCCTTGCTCCTGGGCATGGTGGGTGGATTGTACCCAGCCTGGTGGGCATCGAATCTATCCCCTCTAGAAGCCATGCACTATGACGGCGGAGGAACCCAGCGCAATAACAAGTTTCGCATCGCCATCGGAGGTATGACGGTCAAAAATGTTTTCAGGCGGAAAACCAGAACGATCTTGACTCTCTTGGCCATTGGCATCGGGATCGGTGCTGTGGTTGCGATGGGGGGTATCTTTGCCGGGTTTACGGACCAGTTGACAGATATGATGGGTGGAAGTAACGCTCACTTGGTGGCGATTGAAGCAGATGTTTCCGATTTTGGTTATAGTGCCATTGACGAGCGAGTTGGGGCACGCCTGGCCGCCCACCCTGATATCGATCATGTCTCAGGCATTGTCGTGGGTGTTTTGCTCAATGTCGGCGATGCACCATTCTTTATCTTATTTGGTTATCATCCACAAGAAGCCGCCATCGCCCATTATAAGGTCGTAGAAGGATCCCCCCTCTCGGCCAACCGGCAAGTGGTTTTAGGTTCACAGGCGGCCGAAATGATGAGCAGTGAAATCGGCGATACGGTTCGTCTGGGAGAATCGGCTTTTCGTGTTGTCGGCATATATGAAACCGGTGTCGGCTATGAAGAAATGGGAGCCTTGGTCACTCGTCGGGATGCCCAGGCCTTGAGCGGCAAGCCAAGACAGGTAAGCATGTATGCGATCGAGCTCCACGACCCTGACAAGGCAACGGAGGTACGGGATTGGCTGAATGAGAACTTCCCCGAGATCGACGTTTCCGTTACATCTGAATTTGCCGAAAGCCTACCTGATATGCGCGCCGCGACAGCGATGATGGGTGGTTTAGCCGTTCTCATGGCCTTAGTTGGCGCCGTCGGAATGACCAATACCGTCCTGATGAGCGTCCTTGAGCGTACACGCGAAATCGGTGTATTGCGGGCGCTGGGCTGGAGCCGGCGACGGGTGCTCAATATGGTCCTGAAGGAATCGTTATTCTTAAGTTTCCTCGGTGCCCTGACCGGTTTTCTCGTTGGCATCGGATTGACGTTGTTGTTGGCTTCCATACCTGCCATTTCAGGCTTAATTCAGGCCAATTTTTCTCTGTCGCTCTTTGGACAGGCGTTGATTATCGCCCTGATCTTAGGATCCTTGGGCGGTTTGTATCCCGCCTGGCGGGCAACCCGGCTCCGGCCGATAGAAGCGCTACGTTATGAATGAAATTTGCACGTCACTCATACATCGCACATTTCAAATGGAAAAAATTTGGAGGCGTGTTATGACGCTTAAAAGAATATCTGGATTGATCGTATTGTTGGTGATAATTGGATTTATCGCCTCAGGGTGCACTCAGTCGGAAGCGCCTGCTGATTTAGAAAATGAGGCCCTTGGCCAGACAGAATTCAGCAACATCGCTTCGGCTTCGGGGAAAGTCGTGCCTGTTCAATGGGC
>DOXE01000284.1:3668-15827 GCA_003519205.1 Chloroflexota bacterium | reverse complement strand
TCCTTACGCTAACATCGCATCGATAACTGCCATTTAAGCTATAGACCTGAACGTCATCTTGCAGGGCAAGAAGGTGCGAAATCCCCTGTTCTAATACTTCCGGTGAAAAAGCCCGCATCTCTCCACTGGCGAAAGCTTCGTGTGGTACACGATTACTTACTGTTCCGCCGTCGATAGCACCCACATTGAAGGTGATACCATCATTGTAGTCCGTTAGTTCTGAAATCCGAGAAACAGTATGGGCTAATTGGACGATGGCATTGGCCCCTTTTTTGTGAGCAGAACCCGCGTGTGCCGCTTTTCCTTCGACGTCAACCCGAAATGTGGCCATCCCCTTCCTGGAAGTCACAAGCGAGAATTGGTTTTTTTGTTGGCGCCCGCCCTCAAAAACCAGGCATGCCAATGCATTCACTGGCAACTTTTTACGGCACAAATCACCAAAATCGGGTTCCAATGTTTCCTCAGCGGCATTCATTAAAATCATCCAATTGGTTTCCTCGAAGATCTCCGGTGCGGACGATTGAAGAAACTCTAGGATCATATAGATCATTAAAGTCCCGCCTTTTATATCGATAGTACCTGGACCATAAACCCTATCACCCTCGATTCGCCATGAAAAGTTGTTCCGTCGCTCATCATCAGGTGGATATACAGTGTCGAGGTGGGAAACCATCCCAATTGTTGGCGATTTTGAACCATTACTTCCCAGCTTAGTTAAAAAGAGGTGCTGCCCATACAATGGATTGGCTGTTGGTACACTTTCAGCGATAAATCCTAACTGGCTGAAGACATCCATTGTTAGCTTACCAAGCAAATTGATGCCTTCGGGTCGAGTGGTGAAACTATTGATAGACACCATCTGTCTTAAAATATCTAAATAACGAGCCATGTTGGGTTCAAAAAAACGTTCAAATTGACCTTGATAAGTATTTTGCAGCATAAAGTAAACCACTTTTATAAGGTGTATTGCGCCTGAAAGTTTGACAAGCGCCTTTGACACTCGGTGGGAATTTCTTCGAAAAATCTTAAGCGTAGATTTATAGCATTTGTCTAAGGGGTTTACAAATGCTGACTTTCGGATTCGACAATCGCGGCCGCATTGTATAATTGGGCTACTGTTATATCAAGTGCTTTAAGCTTATCCCCTAAGGATCTGGCAATATTATGCATAACAGTCATGCCGATTCGAGGGTAACGCTGAATAAGATTTTTAAAATCTTCATGGGTCAGTACAATGAATTGACCATCACGAACAACGACAGCCGTTGCAGAGTGGGGTGTTTCTCCTACCAATGATATCTCCCCTAAAACGTCACCTGCCAGAACCTTTCCAACCGATACCCCATCCAGACCCATCAAGATGTCTACTTCTCCAGTCAATACCATGTACAGATTCCGGTTGACGTCCCCCTCATGAAAGATTACATCCCCAGCGTTAAAATTCACCACCCGGCAAATACCGGAGATGCTGCGTAATTGGGCATCGATAAGGCCCTTAAAAATTGACACACTTCGGGTAAATTCGTCAACCTGAATGCCGACCCGTTTAGCAAGAAAACCAGGAACAACTGTATTAAAGAGTTCCTCAACCGGCGGTATCAACTTGATTGGTCCGATTTCGAAGGGGATATATAGTTTCGCCATGCGAATGGCATCTAAACGCTCCATACCGTGGAACACATAGGAGGGGCAATAGGCGGCTGGGCAAAAACCGAGTTGATCGAGCGTGCGCTGAATTCGAGGCCAATAAGCACTTACCGCCACCTCAGCATAAGCGACATCTAATTCCTCTCGCGCTCTCCTATCTAACTCTCGCAAAAGAAAACCACCGACCGCATCATCCACATCGATTAATTCGACGATCTTGATCGTTTTACCAACTTGATCATAAACATAACCGATCGCACCCACGATGATTTCACCCTGCTTGGCAACAAGATATTGCGCTTCCTTTGCTTGTAGCGCGAAGTATCCATAGCTTAACATCAAATTGCCAAATACTTGTCTTCGTTTCAGCCGGCCTCGCTCGATTCGAAGCAGGTATGGCAGCCCAGTTTCAGCCAGCTCTTCAACCCGGTACTCTTCATGCATCGGGTAGCTGTCTGCATCTTCGATAACTAATAAATCGTTTGGCAAGCCGAGCCCACTTAACACTTTGGCAGCTAGAGGAAATACCTCAGGGATAATTTTGGGGTGGTTCCGTCGCAGGTCTTTAGCCCCTCGAAATAACTGGCCCATTACAGCCGTGCTTTCTCGCTCATCGAACAAGCTTGCCAATGGTAGAAACCCAATCGGTTGAAAACCATGTTTATAGGATATGCTCTGGGCAAATGGATGTCGGGTCCGGGTGTTGGCCAACCCAAAGTGCAGCCGTTGGTTGGCAAATCGGATACGTTCACGCATTAACATGCTGCCGATACCCCGCTCACGATAGTCCGGATCGACCACGAGACGCCCAAATTCACCCAAGAGATCCGTGTAACTTCCTGTGTCAAAATATACTGAGGCACTACCTAAAACAACATCGCCATCAGTGGCAACTAAAAATAGATAGTTATCACTATAAACGGTCTTTTTAAGCCAATAATCGTCGTAAAAATCCTGGTACCTATAATGGGGTCCATAACATTTCGTGAATAGATCGCGAATAGAAGGGACATCTGCTTCTTGGGCTTCCCTGATCCGAATGTTGATCATGACTCGAATCTCCGATCAGCTATCAGTTTTCCAATGTTGGTTTCGACGGGATTATGTGAGCCGGGTTAGGTAAACTCCAAATAGTATAAACAATAAAATGGCGCTCCAAGTTGGAGTTTACTTGAGCGAAACCGGGCCTCGGCGCCTTTAATAATATCAGTAATTTTCCCGGTTTCGCCTTAATCTCAGTGTTCCGTAGACCAGACTACAAGTTGAATATAGTATGAATTAATAAAGGGACATAGCACATGTGTAAATTGTCACAAGTTGGCCGGCAGAATGTCACACTTTTTTATCAGGTTAGGACCATCCCATTTTTCAAGTTGCTGGTCCGGCAAGTAGGAGAAGCGCCAGCAGAATTGTTCGTTCGATCATTTTGTCGATGAATATAAATTCGTGCCGAGCATGTGCACCATCTCCAACAGTCCCCAACCCATCCAGCGTGGCCGTGAATTGGCTTGTTATATTTCCATCTGATCCACCCCCGGCCATTGCTTCTTCTAAGGCCAGACCCATATCCGCCCCCAGCTTTTTAGCCATCGACCACAAGGCTTGGTTAGCCATCGTCCTTTCGAGTGGCGGCCGGCTGATGCTGCCGCTGATTTCCAGGGTAATCCCCGGTGTTATTGGCTGGAGCCCAAGTATCGCCTCCTCAATATCTTGCGCATAAGTCATCGATGGCACACGCACGTCAACAACAGCCTTGCTCTGGGGGGCAATCACATTGGGCCGCAATCCTCCTTCGATTGTGCCAACGTTGACGCTTATCCCCCGTTCCAGATCATTCATCGCAAATAGTTTTTGAATGAGAAGGGCCAACTCGAGGACGGCGCTGATACCCTTTTCTGGCTCAAGGCCGGCATGGGCTGCTCGCCCATTAACTACAATGTCGAAGCGTCCAACGCCCTTGCGGGCCGTTTTAAGCTTTCCTTCCAGGCCTAACGATGGCTCCAACACAAATACACGGGACATTTCCGGCGCCAACCTTTCAATCTGCTGGCTAGACTCAATACTACCCAATTCTTCATCCGAGTTTATAAATACAACTGGCGACAACTGGTATTCCAGATTGAACTCAGCAATAGCCTTCAGGGCAAAGATCATCTGAGTCAGGCCACCTTTCATATCGTAGACACCTGGCCCACTGATAGTATTGTATTCGATACAAAATGGCATATCTTTCAGGGTACCTATTGGCCAGACTGTGTCACAGTGACCTAAGAGCAATTGGGCACCTGCATTACCAGCCTTGTTCTTGTAATGGGCTAGGATATGCCCGCCAGTTCTTCGTCCCGGGATTATCCGAACATCAAAGCCTAGTTCTTGCAGTGATTCAAACAAAATGGTCATAACCATCGCTTGCGAATCAGGCACAGACGACGGCGATTCGGCCAGCACGAGCTGTTGAAGATAGGCAATCATCTCGTCCTGTTTTGAGACCAGATAATCGAAAACCTGTCGGGAAGCAACCAATTTCACGATTCTAACTGACCGCTATCGTTTAAAACCTGTCGGAAAGGGAAAGGTAAATGTTTGTTCGATCCGGGCAAATCGACCAGGCTCTAAATAAGCCAATAATGGCGCATCAAAGATAAGCTGGCCATCGTCTCGTTCCGAAGCCCTTAACGCTTCTTGGTGAACATGTGCGGCGATGATTTCACCGACAATGAGACTATTGCTACCAAAATCGTCAATGATTCTATTGAGTTGGCATTCAAGAAAAACGTAGCCGTCTTGGACAAATAGGCCATCGATACTTTTTGCCGGAAAGATTGGTAACGCCACCAGAGACGGCTTGAAATTGTCATCATCACGTGGTGCGGCCGATAAACTGGTGAATATGATTTGTGTGGGTCTGGGGTACGTGACTGTGAACGTTCCCTCTCTTACGATGTTATGATAGGTAGTGTGCGACGGCGTGCAAACAAAAGCAAAATAATTATCCCACCCCAGGGGAAAGGCCATATGTTTCGGGGCCAGATTGTATTCCTGGCTGGCATCCCGCGTCCCAATGAGGACCAAAGGCGAGACGGTAAAGAACCTATTCCAAATTGGCAACTCCACCTCTAAGGTTACTAAATTCTCATATTTGTTACCATTCATAATGGTCTCCCGACTACGAAGTTCAGCCTAAGGAATCACTCCAAACCTAGATTTTTATAACTCTTGTTGTTCAAAAACAGCCACGGCCGTTATGAGTAGGATCAGAACGAACACGAGACTCATGGCCAAGGCACCTGTATTTGGAGCAACGCTTTCTCCAACAGCAAGCTGGTTTGCCCAGACAATCAAACCCCCTGGAGCCAATGCTCCAAATTGAGGAATGCTACCCAAAAGAAAAACCAAAACCGAACCTAAAAAGGCCATCCCGCCGGCTGCCACTGTCGTCCGGCCTATCGCACTACCAAGCAATGTAATGGCCGCAAAGACAAGCAGCCAGGCCAATAACAAAAGATTTATGGCCAAAAAAGCTGCCTTGTCAAAAGTATCAAACAATATTGCCGTATAGTAGGTGGCGGCAATCGCGGCCAGGATGAAGGCCAACAGGTACACGGCCGATTGGGCGATATATTTACTGACGACGAAGAAGCCCCTTGGCAACGGTTTACTCAATATCATGCTGGCTGTACCCCTTTCTTTCTCGCCGGCAATAGCACCCATACCCAATAATATAGCCAAGATAAATCCAAATTGAGTGATATTTCTGATGTACTGATCGTATGCATCATCAATGGTCGGTTCTGGGATTAATTCAGCGAATTGTTGGGCTTCCTCAATGCTACCAAGCAACTGCGGTGTAAACTTGGCCAACAGGGGGGAAATCATACCAAACACTAGAAACACAGCACAAACGATAATTAGCCTCCTACTGCGCCATTGATACAGGAATTCTTTGGAAACCGAATTGCCAAAAGTATGAATCTCTTGAGTTATAGTGTAAGAAATCTTTGGCGTTTTCCCGACTCGGCTAGGTTTAAGATGCCAAAGCCAGATCACAAGAGGTAACGTGAATAGCGCCAACATCCCCTCCAAAATCCAGAAGCTTTCAATCAAATTTACGCCAATTACAGCCACAAAGTCGAAAAGGGCATGTATTAAGATGGCAGCAACAACGTAGAGCCAGTTTCGTCGAACAAACGCCTGCAAAACCATAACTGATAGGCTGACTTGGATGGCCAAGGCAATCACTCGCTCAACAGCCGGTAACAAGGAAGCAATAGGTGAGCTATTCATAATCCCCAGCTGACGATCGAGAGCGGCCGATTGTTCGGGTGAAAGATCAACCCGCATAGTTCCAGATTCGATGAGGAAAGTGAGTGAAGCAACACTGGCAATGGTTAGCGCGCTAAGAACCATGGCTTCGAGGCCACCGTGGCCAAGACCCATCATAATACCATCTTCATACCGGCGAGCTTTACCTACGACCGCATAACCAACAACTCGAGCTAACTCTTCCGTTAGGCCAGCCGTCAACCCTAATATCGCCGCCATCCAAATCAGTGATTTACCTTCTGGTGTTCCAGTCGGCAGTAAACCAATCTCAGATAACAGGCGATTCAAAGGGAGATGCACAACCTGGGCAGCAAAAAATGTCAAAATCCCGACACAGAATATGTACCAGGAGACTTTACTCCTCTTACGAAGGAGAATCGCCAGCAGAATCGGCAGCAAAATAACGAATATCGAGATAGCAGCTGAGATCCAAAGATTCACATCAACATTTGTCCAGGTTAGCGAGTGCTAATGCTCAAAAATACATCCTCCAAGCTTGGGCGCACCCATTGATAACTGATCACGGTCACCTCAGACTCTAGAATCAAGGGTAGTAGCGCCTTCTTAGCCAGGTTAGAATCTGACACCTGAATGCGCAAACCATTCTTTTCTTGTAAGACAGAAGATATCCAGGAAATTTCCCCTAACCGGGACAGGAGCAATGGTGAAACAGGTAAATCGTTCGAATCAAATTCGATAACAACTACATTTAACGCATGCGTTGCTAGCAACTCCTCCCGGCCGGCAACGAGCAGCAGCTCTCCTTCATGAATGACGCCAATGGTATCGCAAACACGCTCAACATCAGCCAGAATATGGCTTGACAAAAAAACCGTTGTTTCGCCCCTCAGACGATCTATCATCTCCAGCACATCTTTCCGGCCGGCCGGATCTAAGGCGCTTGTCGGTTCATCCAGGAATAAGACAGGCGGCCGATGGATCATCGATTGGGCTAAGCCTAGTCGTTGGCGCATACCGCGCGAAAAACCTCCTATTCGCCTTTTCGCCGCATCCAGGAGTCCGGCTAAATCAAGCAGTTCTTCAATTCGCGTTTGTCGTACGTCCTTATTTAATCCAAAAAGTTTTCCAATATAAGCCAAATACTCGCGAGGCGTCATCCAGGTATAAAAGGCTGGCTCCTCGGGCAAATAACCAAAATTCATCTTCGCCGTATCATCCCCATCGGTCGTCTTAACACCCATTATCCAGGCGTCACCAGAAGACGGCCGGGCCAGCCCTGTCATGAGGCGAATAGTCGTCGTCTTGCCCGCCCCGTTCCGGCCCAAGAAGCCAAATACAGCACCCCGTGGCACACTCAACTCTAATGATTTCAGGGCTAATACTTCGCCATAGGAACGACTAAGCGCTTGGCAGCGAATGGCATCCATACTGTCACTCATCCTCTCGGCCAATCAAAAAATAGATAATCGGTCCAATAATCCCAAATATCAAGATTATCACGACCCAAAGCCATTTAGGACCACGAGTTTTCGAGCGTTTAATAAGATCAACCAATGCTGCCACTATCAGGCCGAGTTGAATGAGTAGTACGGGCACCAATAATGGGGCTAAATCCAACAGTTGTTGCAAATCCTGTTCACTCATATTCGCACTTTGGTTGCTCTTGTTAATATCAGTCGAAACCGCTCGGGGCAATTATGCCAAAGCATATACTTTGTCGCCCCCGTGTCAAGATGGCTGTAAACTTGGATCGACGCCAAATATTGATCATACACCCTGGGAGAGTGGATAAATGAAAGGAGTAATTGCCGCTGGTGATCCGGAAACTGCGGCTGCAGGCAAGGAAATGTTAAGACGAGGAGGGAATGCCGTCGACGCAGCAATAGCAGCGGCCTATACCTCGTTCATTGCCGAGATTGGCGTCGTACATCTTGGCGGAAGTGGCATCGCCCAAGTCTTTACGCCTTCACTAGACAACCAAAGCTATAACTGCACAACCTATGACTTTTTTAGCTCCATGCCCGGATTAGAAGGGGGCCAAAAATTAGATGACCTGGATTTCGAAAAAGTGACTATTGATTTCGGCCCGACGACCCAAGATTTTTTTCTAGGTCGAGGCTCAGTCGCCGTGCCGGGTAACATTGTCGGCTTATGCCGGATGGCTGAAGACCATGGCAACCTTCCTTTGTCAACTTTGCTTGAGCCAGCGATCCGTCTGGCATTAAATGGCCATCATTTAGCGCAATTCCAGGCCGAAACATGCCATTTACTAGAGCCGATTTATACGCATACTTCAGACATGCAAGAGATCTTTGCTTCTAGAGGCCGGATCATCGAACCGGGCGAAAAGTTGTTCATACCCCATCTGGCTGGTACGTTGGACAACCTGGCCAAAGAAGGTGCTGATTTTGTCCGAACCGGCCGGTTAGCCCAGACACTCTTGTCCGATCAGGCAGCCCATCGAGGATTGCTGACGGCAACAGACCTGAAACGTTATAAGGTCCGTAAGTTACCCTCGATCTGTTTTAATTACCGTCAGTTCGAGATACTTCTTCCCCCACCTAGTTCAAGCGGCGGCGTTCTCACGGCTTTCACCCTCAGGCTCCTCAGCAATTTCGACGTTGGTCAATTCCAACATGGCTCAGCCGATCATCTTCGCCTGTTATTTGAAATCATGGCTGCCACGACCCGGGCCAGACCTATTTGGGACCGAGCAATGGAGGAATTACCGGCAAATGATGCGATTAGCTACTTCTTGGCTGATAGCTTCGTTCAACATTACGTTGAAGAAGTGAATGAAGGACTTGCCGGAAAAACCCACTTTCCAGCTCTCTCAGAACCATCTCTTCACCCAGATACCAGTCATATTAGCGTCATTGATGGGAATGGAATGGCGGTCAGCTTAACAACGACTGCTGGCGAATCGGCCGGGTATGTTGTTCCCGGAACTGGATTCATTCCGAATAACATCCTGGGTGAGGCTGATCTTCATCCTAACGGATTTCATAGCAGAACCGCCGGGCAGCGGATACCGACAATGATGACTCCAGCAATCGTTCTATTGGATGGAAATATTCGCTTGGTCGTTGGTAGTGGCGGCAGCATTCGTATTCGCAGCGCGATTCTCCAAGTTTTAAGCAATCTACTTGATTACGAAATGCGACTGGTGGATGCTGTCAATATCGCTCGTGTTCATCTGGAAGATGGCGTTCTTCAGTGCGAATTAGGCTATGATGCGGCCGCAGTGAATGAAATTGAGGAAATGGGTTACCCTGTTAACCGCTGGGATAGACGAAGTATCTATTTTGGGGGCGCGCACAGCGTATCACGAACTATCGCCGGTCGCATTGTCGGCGCCGGCGATAATCGCCGAGGTGGATCAATAGCCATTGTGAATGAAGATTGACCTTTTCTATCAGGGATAGGCCACTACTCTCTCTAAAGATTATTTTACCCTGCGTACATTTGCCAGCGACAATAAATACTGCTCCCGTTCAAATGTTTCATAGATCTCTGCGGGCGCCTCCGCCCAGGCAAAAAGCAGATCTTCGTCAAATCTCGCGGCCATGATACTGCCAGCCATTTCCGTTCCGTCCATTAGTTTGTAAATGAAGTCTAGTCGAATCCAGCTATTATCTGCCAGGTCTAAAGTATAAAAATCGGAGTAGGCAAAGTCATCTACATCTCTCACTGCTATTTCCAACCAATGTCTCATTCTATCTAGAATTCGACCCCCGGCCGCAGGTTCGGAGCGTAAGGCAATAAATGTCAGCCCATCATCTCCACTAAACCGGTGCCATTCATTTGTCAGTTTAACAAATTGATAATCAGACGGAACCCATAGCTCAAAATCATGTACAGAAGCCGGTTGCCAATCCCCAGAAAATTGGCCGCTCACTCCTGGTCGATGAACCCAACTATCGCTTAATATTTTAACGGTTTCCAGCATCCGTGCTTCATCATCGCTCCGGCCATCGACATCCACCACGTAGGCTAGCTCATCTTGGTAAAAGACGAGGAAAACGCCAGTATGTGAACCATCGGCGGCTTCGTAACCATAGGCCGTCGATAGGGCTCCTGTAGAACCCATCGGTGCCGTATCTTCATAGAGGATTTGCACATCGCCAAAGGTGCGTAACACGTTTGATTTAAGGTCATCCACGGGCTTTTGGTACGATTCAGGATAACTGGTTATGGTCAATTTTACTGTTCCGGAAATGTTTTGAGACGCCAGACGTTCACCTTCTTCCGTAATCTCCATCAGATACTCTGGATATAAGAATTGGAAACGTTTTACGGGATCATAGTAGGCCTTTAAACCAGAGCGTAGGTTTTCATTCCCCACGGTTAATTCTTGTAAATCGGTTGCTGTCATTCCCGACTCTGTCTCGGACGAAATACCCAGAAAATACAAACCGCCTGGTAACGGCCGTTTTTCATATGTTAATTGACCTGCCTGGTTAAAGATAAGACTTACCCCAGGTGAATAAGCGAGATTCAGATCTTCCAACAAATCAATATTCGTGATTTGGAATTCGTCGCCAGGTTGGGGGCTAATTGTTGATCCGGTGGTTGATTCTATCAAACCTATTGAACCACCTTCCCCTGTATCAACGATTAAGATGGCTTCAATATAATTTTCCTGACCCGCATGTCGAAATCGGCCGTCAACCGTACGCATTAATTTTCCAAGATTCGAATCTTGCAGCAGGACAAAGTCACCATTAGCATCATCGGTCAGGTAATCGCCCAAAGAATACCAGACATGAACTATTTCATGAATCCCATCCGGCCAAATTTCTGATTCATCGGAAAAAGGCTCAGGTATTAACTCATCAAATAATAACAATCGTTTACTTCCATCCTCTCCTTGATCACCCGCCATTAGAACTACATTTTTTATCCTTCGACCGGCGACTTCTGCCTCTATGAAAGCTGGCATTTGTAGTCCCACGGGCTCTTCACTGGCACTGACAACTCCCACGGTCACGAATTCTGGCTGTCCAGTATTATCTAAGTGGCGTTGAGGTAGTGTAGGTCCACGTGCTAACGAATCCGACAAAGGCGTTAACTGGCTTGTACCTTGAGGAATAGGCGTCGCCAGTGAGGTGATGCCGCTTTCGATACCCTGCTGGCAAGAAATCGATATAACGGCCATATAACAAAGTAAGATGGTCACAGCATATCTTTTTTTGCGGAAATCGAATTGCATCATTGGCGCATTATAACGACCAGAATGGTCCGAGCAAGGGGGGATTACTCCTATCGAATATTAGCTTCTTGTCGGAATAGTGGCATGATTTATAATTCGCGCCGTATACAATCATGCTTATCGGCCAGGGTAGAATATTTACTGATGCACGAACTCACTGGTAACCTCCACATGCACACCCCATACTCTGATGGTGCCAGCTGGCATGGAGAGATAGCCAAAGATGCCATTCAAGCTGGTTTGGACTTCATCGTGGTGACCGATCACAATATTTGGGTAAACGGCGTTGAAGGATACTACACTAACAATGAGCAACGTGTCTTGTTGCTGGTCGGCGAGGAAGTTCATAATCCGCGACGACAACCTCAGGCTAGCCATTTCCTGGCCTACGGTGCAAATACCGAATTGGCACAATACGCCTATGATCCTCAGAAGCTAATAGATGAAACCACGGCGGCCGGCGGATACGGCTTCTTGGCCCACCCTTTTGACCCGGATGCTCCCCTTTTTAACGAAGGCAGCTTAGGCTGGCACAACTGGGAGGTAGATGGCTATACAGGTCTGGAAATCTGGAATTATATGTCCGATTTTAAAGGACATCTATCCAATAGGTTCAAAGCCCTTCGCGTTGCCCTTAATCCAAAACGATATATCAATGGTCCCCAACCGGCCACCTTGGACAAATGGGATGAGTTATTAAAGAATGGCAAAAGGATAGCTGCCATTGGAAATAGCGATGCCCATGCCTTCAAATATCAAATAGGACCATATTCATTGGTGATCTTCCCCTATGAATTTCTGTTTCGGGCGATCAACACTCATATTTTGGTGGGGGAGGAGTTGAATGGCGAATTAATCCATGATAAGAGTCTTGTGCTTGAGGCCATCGGAAACGGAAATGCCTGGATCGGATATGACATGGCTCATTCGACAAAAGGATTCCGTTTCAGTGGTCAGAGCCAATCGAAAGGTATTATGGGTGATCGGATTAAAATGGGAAGTGGAGCCACGCTTCA
>DOXE01000284.1:0-3594 GCA_003519205.1 Chloroflexota bacterium | reverse complement strand
CATTGTGCCGCCTACGTAGTTCTTCTTTTAAATCCTCTAGCGATAGTCCGCGACACGACAACAAAACTAACGAATGGTAAAAGAGATCGGCGAGCTCCTGCACTAATCTTTCATCCCCTTGGGCCTTTGCAGCCAGGATCACTTCCATGGCTTCTTCACCGACTTTCTTCAGGATTACATCTTCACCTTCTGCAAAAAGAAGGGATGTATAGGAGCCGGAGCGCGGATTGAACCGGCGATCCTCAATGATTTCAAAAAGTTTATCGATCATAATTCATCCAAGGTTCGGAAAAAACAGGTCACCTCTCCTGTGTGACAAACTGGCCCAGTCGGTTTTACTCGAATAAGCAAGGTGTCCTTATCGCAATCTATATGAATGCTTTCAACCAGCATTAAGTTTCCCGAAGTAGCGCCTTTGCGCCACAATGCCTGGCGACTTCTACTCCAGAAATGAACTTGGCCCGTCTCTATTGTTAATCGCAACGACTCTTCATTCGACCAGGCAACCATTAAAACTTGTTCGGATAAATCGTCCTGAATCACAGTTGGAATTAGCCCCTGCTCATTGAAATTTACTTTTTTTATCATGTTATTCAACTGGCAATTCTTACGGCTATTCCCTGACTAATCAAAAAATCCTTCACTTCCTGGATAGATAACTTACTATCATGGAAGAGTGATGCAGCAAGGGCAGCATCTGCACCACCGGCCGAAAAAACTTCTGCAAAATGAGATAGAGTTCCGGCTCCACCACTGGCGATCACGGGGACGTTGACAGTTCTGGCAACTGCCTTTGTCAATTTTACGTCGTAACCAGCGAGAGTCCCATCAGCATCCATACTCGTCAATAGAATTTCTCCTGCCCCTAAGGCAACTCCACGCTCTGCCCAAGCAAGAACATCCAGACCAGTCGGTTGCCGTCCACCATTTACATAGACTTCCCAGGATCCACCTCCTAACTTTTTAGCATCAATGGCCAGTACGATGCATTGACTTCCAAACCGTTTGGCACATTCGGCAAGAATTCCTGGATCACGAACCGCGGCCGAATTGATGCTGACTTTATCGGCCCCAGCCAGCAGGATTTGACGGACATCCAACCAGGACCTGATGCCACCACCAACTGTAAATGGGAGAAATATTTCATCGGCGACCTTCCTAACCATCTGAGCAGTGGTCCTTCGACCCTCAGGAGTAGCCGATATATCTAGGAAAACCAGCTCATCGGCCCCCATGCGGTCATATATTCGCGCCTGTTCGACGGGATCACCAGCATCACGTAAATTAATGAAGTTGACTCCTTTTACCACTCGACCATCGCGGACATCCAGGCATGGGATTATTCGCTTTGCTAACATGTTAAGGCCTCGTGCAGGTCGATCTGACCTTCATATAAAGCCCGGCCGATGATCACACCACTCAGACCTGCTTCGCGTACAGCCTTTACATCATTTATCGTGGCAACTCCACCTGAAGCAACAACGGATAGCCCAGTCTTGTCGGCCAATTTTTTACTAGCTTGAATGTCGACACCGCTGCCCATGCCATCTTTGGAGATGTTTGTGTAAACGACATTTCGGACGCCCTCATCATAAAGGTCCCGGCCCAAAGTTATTGGATCAACATTGGTCGTCTCAGTCCATCCTTTTATCCGAACTCTATCGTCACGAGCATCAATACCAACCACTATTCGTTCACTGCCGTACATCTTTATGATTTTTGATAATGAAAAACGGGGGTCAAGAGCTATGGTACCTAAGACAACGCGGTGCACGCCCAGCTCCAGAATTCTCTTGATATCAGATATTGATCGCAACCCACCGCCAAATTGAATATTGAAATCCGCAGTCAAAGAAACGATCTTATTCAGAGCTGCCAGATTGGTCTGGTCATGATCGCCAAAAGCACCATCCAAATTTACAACGTGAATCCACGTTGCTCCTGCTTCCAACCACCGCAAAACAATTTCCTCAGGATTATTACTATAAATGGTCTTTTTTCCTGGATCACCCTGGATTAAGCGCACAACCTGTCCGCCACGCAAGTCAATCGCCGGAAATACAGTAAAGGAATTCATCAGCACAACTCCAAGAAATTTTTTAATATCGTTAATCCCACCTTTTGGCTTTTTTCAGGATGAAATTGCACGCCATAGACATTGTCTCGTTGAATTGCTGAAGCAAAACCAATACCATATTCGGTTTCGGTTACTATATCATTCATATCGTCGACTTCACAATAGTAACTATGGTTAAAATATGCATAGCTTTCATCTGGTAATCCACGAAACAATGGACAATTCCGAATCAGTTTTAATTGGTTCCACCCAGTCTGTGGAACCTTAAGACCTGGGGTATCGAATCTTTTTACACGCCCTGGCACGAATCCAAGACCCTGGTAAAAACCTAGCTCTTCACTACTGTCAAATAGCAGTTGCATTCCCACACAGATTCCGAGCAACGTCGTCCCCCGGAGGACAACATCATTGATAACGTCAACCAAGCCACGCTCGAGAAGACCTTTCATGCTGTCGCCGAATGCGCCAACTCCTGGTAGGGCGACCTTTTCCGCTGCTAAGATCTCTTCAGAATTGTTCGTTAGGTTGACTTCTGCTCCAACAGTCTCTAGAGCCTTTTTTACTGATCGCAGATTTCCAGTGCCGCTATCCACCAAGGCTATCATCAGATCACCCCTTTAGTGCTAGGGATTATTTTGGACCTTCGTCGATCGACCTGTGTAGCACCATCTAGCGCACGTCCCAGGGCCTTAAAAAGGGCCTCTGCCTGATGATGATCATCTCGCCCATAGAGTATACGGACATGCAAATTACACCTGGCTGCTGCAGATAGGGATTCGAAAAAATGATCCATTAAACTCGTTGAAATACCGCCCACTGCCGAACTTTTCCAATTCCCTTCGACGACGGCATATGGCCGACCCGAAAAATCAATGGCCACAAATCCCAAAGCTTCATCCATGGGCACATGGGCGGATGACATGCGCACGATGCCCTTTTTATCACCTAATGCCGCATTAATAGCCATGCCCAGGGCCAATGCGCAGTCTTCGACTGTATGATGGTAGTCGACGTGCAGATCCCCAACCGCTTTCAATCGAAGATCCAATAGTCCATGAACGATCATTTGTTCAAGNNCATATGGTCCAAAAAACCAATGCCTGTATCGACTTCCGCTTCCCCAACACCATCCAGATTTAATTCCAGGTGAATTGACGTTTCCTTTGTTTGGCGATCTATTTTAGAGCTCCGCATCATTTACCTCACATCAACAAGCCTATCAAGAAGTGCCTCATTTTCTTCAGGTTTCCCTACGGTAACGCGAATGTGATCATCCAATCCTGGCTTGTCAAAATGGCGCACAATAATCCCCGATTCAAGCAACAGATTCCGCACATCGATTGCCGGCCGGAATAAGACTCGAAACAATATGAAATTTGCATGCGATGGATATGGTTCTACCCACTTAATCTTACTGAGCCCGGCATATAAACGTTCTCGCTCGCGCACAATCATTTTCACGCGAGATCGTAATGCATCAGCGTGTTGAAGGGAGATGACAGCTGCGGCCGATGCCG
>DOXE01000138.1 GCA_003519205.1 Chloroflexota bacterium | reverse complement strand
ATCGATGCGATGTTAGCGTAAGGATCTTGAATCGGTGGCGGCCGTGGCCTTCAAATGAGGGGTCTAAGCGTCTTCTGTCGTTTTGGCAGGAGGCGGCTACTGCATTAGATTTTGAAGTAACCGGTGCCAAGCGGGGAGGTTTGAGCGATGGCAACCTATTATGGGACCACGTGCCGACCATCGATGGATTAGGTCCTGCTGGGGGTAATGCCCACTGTTCAGAGCGGAGCCTGGATGGGAGCAAAGATCAGGAATATGTCAGAATATCCTCTTTTGTACCCAAAGCATCTTTGAATAGCCTGGCAATTCTAAAACTATTAGGTGTGTGATTGTTTTGAAGGTGTAACTTGGAAGCTTGAATCCGGCTGGTAGTACCTATCCCCGGCACAATGACGGCAGAGAATGACACCCGAGCGGATTATCTCACGCTCGTTGATAATTTCCTCAGCTNNTCAGCACACTGTGAGCAAAGTACCCGGATATCTGGTTTGCTGAGAATTTCCTCTAGAGGAAGGGTGAGCCGGACCTTTTCAATTTTGATTAATTCCTCATCAGGAATGATCTGGTAAGCTTTTAAATATGCATGCCAAATCGATTCGGCGTGTGGAGCATAAACTTTTGCAAGATTTCGAGAGCCTGCAGTAGGCGAAACACGTATGATTGATTTTGAAGAGGTGTCGATTAGAGTGGTAGCTACTTTGCCGTGATCTACAATCCGGAGTGTTCGTTTCCCTATCGTACAACCGGTCGAGATGGCAATACCATCTGCGACGCAACCATCAGTCTCAACGATGGTAAGAAGGCGTTTGTTATCATTTCTGAATCTTGGCCGATAATCCTGGCCAATAAGCCCTAAGACTCTTAATCCACCGAGTGCTAGCCTCACCCCAAGAACCTGCCTTGGACAGAGATGTTGGTGCCGTACGGCCGATTCCTGGAGTAGAGTGGATAGAAAAGGTTGATCAGGAGTGATGGGCGAGATTCGGTTGGGAGAATATTGGCTGGATGACATCGACAAATAGCTGACTTTATAACCCTTTAAGCGGACAATTTAACCGAGTTTAGCACGTTTACCGTCCAGTCGCATTTCACAAGGCAAGTTGAGCGAGTGACCGGCTAAGATTGTTTGCGATATACTTCAATTTCGATCATCATGAGACGAAATCTATTACTCCTTAGTGGATTAATTCTTTTGGCCTTGTCTAATTGCCGGGAGCAGCCCGAGATAAGCAACCAATTGAGAACGGCCACTGTGACCAGTTCGCCAACACCGGAAATAGGCGTCACACTGGTTACGGTGGCTTCTCCACTTAGGGGAACTGAAGTAAAGATGATACCTGAAACAGAGCTTACCCCTACATTTACCGCGACCCCAACCCCCTTCATTTATATGGTTGCAGAGGGGGATACATTGTTCGATATTGCCGTCCATCATGATACGACAACAGAGGCTATCCTGCAGTTAAATCCCGGACTCCAACCTGAGCTCCTGAGTATTGGGCAGGAATTAATACTCCCGGAACAAGTTCGACCTGATCCGAAGGTGACTTCTAATACGCCAGAATCGCTGTCGATCATCATTAGTGGTTTAAGCCTTTATCAAACACCTACCAATGGAATCTGGATAGTAGGTGAAGTATCTAATCAGGGGGATCAAGATCTTGAAAACGTACATGTGACGGTCCGATTACTGGACAATGCTGGTCATAGCGTCCATGAAACTCACCTTTGGACGGCAACCAACGTTGTCGCTTCTGGAAGCAAATCTCCTTTTGCGACGCTGGTAGTTCCGGCTCCATCTATCGAAGTATCCCCCAATGCAGTCATCGAATCGGCCACTTCAATCATTGACTTGGGAAATCGTTATCTTGATTTTGAAGTGGCTGATGCCAAAATTACTATTAAAGGGGCGCAAGCGACAATTAGCGGAAAGATAGTGAATATTGGAGATAAGAATGCATCGGAAGTTGCCCTAATCGTGACGTTTTACGATGATGAGGGTAATGTGACTGGCTATCATAAATCATTNNCTGCTGAATAGATGGAACATTCTGAATACTCGTGTAAAATGATTACGGATGTCGTTCCTGTTCTAGCGAAAGATTTCTCATGATTGTCGATAATATATTGCGGGGCTTTGTCGAAACGGTTGCTTTTTTTGCCGGCACTATTGCGATTTCCGGCCGGGAAAATATCCCACCGAAAGGTCCTTATATTGTCGTCGTCAACCACATGAGCAAAGCCGATCCTCCTCTGATGCTTATCACATTGCCAAAAGTGAAGATCCGTTTTTTCGCCGGTGAAAAATGGCAGAGGCATATTATCTTTAGTCCTCTGCTTCAATGGGGTGGGGCAATTTATATTAATCGAGGCGAAGTTGATCGAAAGGCGTTGCGCGAAGCGTTAAATGCTCTCAAGAATGACTCGATATTTGGGTTGGCACCTGAGGGAACCCGAAGTCGGATAGGAGCCTTGATTAAAGCCCGTGACGGTGCCGCTTACCTGGCTACTCGAGCAAAGGTTCCTTTATTACCTATCGGTATATCAAACACCGATATTCTTGGTTACAACATGGCTCACCTGAAACGCACAAACCTGGAAATACATATTGGGAAGCCATTTCTTTTACCCGACCTGGACCGGCGACCGAGAGGATCAGAACTGGCAGCCTATACTCACTTGATCATGGTTCATATCGCCGCTCTATTACCTCGGCGTCATTGGGGATATTACGCCGATAGCCCAGCATTGGCGGCCATTTTGGATGGCGAAAATCCATGGCCTTTTTGCTTGGATGCTGAAGGGGTTACGGAAGAGGTTTAAATTCTTACTGATGTTGAGTGATAACCAGTGGCGCCATCGGGTCTCACTGGGCTAACATCCTCGATTTGTAGCTGGCCCATCCCATCGGTTGCCCGAACGCGAATGTCGTATGATCCTGGGATTGCATCCCAATCATAGCGCCATTGTACCCAAGTGAGCGGACTTAATGGTGGTGTTCGCAAGGTTGCCTCAACCCAGCTATCATCATCAAATTGAAGTTCAACTTTGCTGATCCCTCGTTCGCCCGCCCAGGCGATCCCCCCAATTGGAATCAAACCGTCCTCGGATGGATCGTCAGTGGCAACCGTATCTATGACTGATACGATTTGGGACCTTGCTTCGAGGCTCCAACCCCGCCTTACCCAATACCCTTCTGGTTGGTTATCGACGGCCGTGATTCGCGTAATCCATTTGGGTTGTTTCATACCATAGCGGTCAGGGATGTAAATTCGGAGAGGAAATCCGTGATCAGCTGGTAGCGTCTCGCCATTCATGCCGTAGACGAGGAGAGTCCTGGGATCGAGGATGTCTTTCATGACAACAGTTTCGTGGAATCCATCTTCGGCTTCTACGAGGAGGGATCGCGCTTCTGGTTGAAGACCTATTTCTTCCATCAAGTCCCGAAGCCGGAGGCCAGTCCAATTACTTGTGCCAATCAAATCACCGCCAATTCGATTGGAGATACAAGACAGCGTGATCGGTTGGGTGACTGACGGAAACGCCATCAACTCTTCCAACGAAAGATTGACAGATCTCTCAAA
>DOXE01000013.1 GCA_003519205.1 Chloroflexota bacterium | reverse complement strand
CTAAAATATTTAAATAAGCCAACTGATAAGATCGCCAGCCGTTTGCGCCAGATCGAAAAAGATGCAGACGAAGTCCGGCGCATTCTAGTCGATGAGCTTAATCGCACCTTTGTTACGCCAATGGATCGGGAGGATATCCACGCCCTCTCGAGAAACCTGGATGATGTGGTCGATTATGCTTATTCAACCACCGAAGAGATGGAAATATTGGGCATCGTTCCTAACGATTTTTTAAAACGAATGGCATCGCTTCTTAGAGATGCGGCTGTCGAGCTACATTTGGGGATGTTACGATTGAAGGAGCACCCTGGCGTTACGAATGAACATGCCCAACGGGCCAAAGCCCTCGAAAATCGGGTCGAGCGAGTTTATTGGGAGGCTCTGGCCGATCTGTTCGACAAGCCCCAGGATATTGAACATATCATGGATATCTTAAAGTTACGCGAAGTGTACCGTCACTTAAGCAACGCCGCTGACCGGGGTGATGAAGCAGCAAATCATCTTAGTGATATCGTGGTTAAGCTAACCTGAGAACCTGGATTTGGGCTTTTGGCCTTTCATATCTGATGAGCTACAATGCCCGGCAACAACCGTTTTAATAATATTGAGGTATAGGAATGAAAAACTTCTTGATTACTGGGGGTGCGGGTTTTATCGGCTCTAATTTTGTCCTTCATTTACTCGGCCATTATACCGATTACCAGGTCGTCGTCTACGATAAATTGACCTACGCTGGAAATCTTGATAATTTACTCGAGGTGTCCGACGATCCCAGATATTATTTTGTCAAGGGAGATATCTGTGATCCTGGTTTAGTGACTGAAACAGTCCGCAAATACGAAATCGATACCATCGTCAACTTTGCTGCTGAAACCCATGTCGACAGGTCGATTATGGACCCAGATGCTTTCGTAAAAACAAACGTAAACGGCACCTATGTCTTATTGGAAGTGGCGCGGGAGCAAAACCTCGAGCGATATCACCAGGTATCTACAGACGAGGTGTATGGAGATGTGCCAGAGGGTTATTCCAGTATTGAAAGTGATCCGGTCGCCCCACGTAGTCCATATGCGGCTAGCAAGGCGAGCGGGGATTTGATGACCCTGGCCTTTTTCACCACCTACGATTTACCAGTAACTATCACTCGTGGAGCCAACAACATCGGTCCTTACCAATACCCGGAGAAAGTCGTGCCGCTGTTTGCCACAAACGCTATAGACAATCTGCCCTTGCCCATTTACGGTGACGGCCGGCAAATGCGCGATTACCAATATGTTGGTGATCATTGCCGGGCAGTAGATAAGGTGCTCCACTTTGGAGAGATCGGCCAGGTTTACAATATCGGGACGGGGCACGAGATGGAAAATTTGACCATGGTCGAGATCCTGTTAGATGCTCTTGACCGGCCAGGTGACCTGATTCGCCACGTTACCGATCGACCGGGCCACGATCGCCGTTATAGTTTAAATGTAGACAAGGTTCGCCAGCTAGGTTGGGAGCCCGAATTCACTCTTGCCGAAGCTATCACCATGACAGCCCATTGGTATCGAGACAACGAATGGTGGTGGCGCAAGATTAAGATGGGTGAATTCCAAACTTATTACGAAGCCCAATACGGCGAACGTTTGGGATCGGCCGGGGTTAGCTGATCGAGTTTTAGCGGGTGCCAATTATGAAGCAAATTCCGATATTCCCTTTGTTGTGCATCGTTTTGTTCTTCGCCGGTTGCCAAAATGATATTGAACCAACACCAAGTGAGACTTCAACGCCCACGTCATTCGTTGATGAACTTGCAACTGCAACACAGTCTGCTCCGGCGGTAGCCTCAACGGACACCCCAGTAGCCCCTACACCCTCACCTGAAGCGGATGCCAGCCAGGATTCCACTGTTATGGAATCAACTCCTGAGGTCTTGGAGCCCACGCTAACAGTAACCAGTGTAGACGTTGGGATCCCGGCCGAAAAAGTCCAATTATTGCCAGTGGCCTCCGGTTTTGAGAGGCCAACTTACTTGACCCACGCTTTTGACGACAGGCTTTTTGTCGTCGAGCAGGCTGGAAGAATCGAAGTGATTCATGAGGGCGGGGTTCTGGACGAACCATTCTTAGACATACAAGGCCGGGTGAGATCAGATGGCCTTGAGCAAGGATTACTGAGCGTCGCTTTTCATCCTAATTACGTTGAAAATGGTCGTTTTTTCGTAAATTATACAGATGGGGAAGGAACAACGGTTGTTGCAGGATATCAAGTCTCTATCGCTGATCCTAACCGGGCAGATCCAGATAGCGAGCAAGTTTTGATGAGGATCGCCCAGCCATACCAAAATCATAATGGTGGACAATTACAGTTTGGTCCCGATGGGTATTTGTACGTTGGGATGGGGGATGGCGGTAGCGCAGGAGATCCGTTAAACCAGGGCCAGGATCCCTCGACCCTTTTGGGTGCTCTGTTACGAATAGACGTCGAAGATAGCGGACAATATAACATACCCCTTGACAATCCGTTCACATGTGATGATGGGCTTCTGGGTGAAATTTGGGCTTTTGGCTTGCGTAACCCGTGGCGCTTTAGCTTTGATCGGCTGAACGGTGACCTGTATATAGCCGATGTAGGCCAAAATCTTCTGGAGGAAATCAATCATCAATCATCGACCAGCCCGGGAGGGGAAAATTACGGGTGGAACGTCTTGGAAGGTACACGATGTTTTCTACAAGATGGTTGTGACACGTCAAGATATACCAATCCTATCGCCGAGTACGAGCACCAGGGAGGCCATTGTTCGGTCACTGGGGGTTACGTATATCGTGGGGAAGAGTACTCGGATCTGCAAGGCAATTACTTTTACGCAGATTATTGCTCCGGCGTTATTTGGAGCCTTTTTCACCAGCCGGATGGGGGTTGGCAATCGAACGAAGTACTTCAAAGTGGTCTAAACATATCGAGCTTTGGCGAAGATGCTGCCGGAGAGTTATACGTTTTGGATCATTCCGAAGGAGTCGTGTACAAGCTTGCACCAGCCTAGCATATTAAGCGATCCGTTTCCTTATAGATAGACTATTTAGAAAC
>DOXE01000398.1 GCA_003519205.1 Chloroflexota bacterium | reverse complement strand
GAAGGGGATGAGGGCGGCCGAGATCCCGACGATTTGTCTTGGAGCGACATCCATGAAGTCGATCCGTTGGACCCGGGAAAAACGAAATTGCTGGTTTCGCCTGGCCGAGATCCTGTTGCCGACAAATTGCCCTCGCTCATCTAATTCGGCGTTCGCCTGAGCGATCGTATACCGGTCTTCCTCGTCAGCAGACATATAGATGATCTCGTCGGTCAGATAAGGAATCACTTGCACCGATTCAATTCCGGCCTCCTTAATCAATTTCGCACTTTTCTTTGTTACCCTTTTTCCTGCCTCGACGATGATCTCACCAGTTGAAGGATCAACCACATCCTCCCAGACATCATGGCCAACTAACTCATCTGAATCCCCAGGAATCGCATTTTTCACTCGCCGATATGGCGTTTCGATAAAACCATAGGTGTTTACCCGGCCATATGTTGCTAAACGGCCGATTAATCCAATATTTGGGCCCTCTGGTGTCTCGATTGGGCAGATCCGGCCATAATGACTGTGATGAACGTCCCTAACCTCAAATCCGGCCCGTTCACGTCGCAGACCCCCGGGACCTAATGCCGAAAGTGTGCGCTTATGGGTTAATTCTGCCAATGGATTCGCCTGTTCCATAAATTGGCTTAATTGGGAGCTTCCAAAAAACTCGCGTATTGCGGCTACAACCGGGCGAATATTAACGAGTGAAACTGGCGTGAGGGTGTCACTGTCCCGGATCGACATGCGCTCGCGGACAACGCGTTCCATTCGACGCAAACCAACTCTCAGCTTCGCCTGCAATAGTTCGCCGACTGTTTTTACTCGTCTGTTGCCTAAGTGATCAATATCATCTGGACCTTCTTGGCCATTGTTTATTTTGATCATGTGCTCGACGAGGCGCACGATATCATACTGGGTCAATGTGCGATGGCTCTCAGGCACGATATCAGACAACTCAAGCCGCTTATTCAATTTGTAACGGCCAACACGAGCAAGGTCGTAGCGGCGCTGATCATATAACTGCTCGATCATGTATTGCTCTGCGTTTTCCAGTGTGGGTGGATCACCGGGCCGCATACGTTTATAAAATTCAATTAAAGCTTGTTCACCCATTGGCTTATCAGGATCCCAAACTGGTTCCTGGTCAATACTTCCTTGGATATATTGGTGCTCCGGATTTGTATCAACCTGCTCAAACAGCTTGAGCATCTCTTCGTCTGACCCGGTTTTTATCAGCTGGTTACCTAAGCCATCATCCACTGCGGCTAAAGCTCGCAAGAAGAGAGTTACAGGAACCGTACGTTTCCGATTAAACTTAACAGCCAGATAATCAGTCTTTCGCGATTCAAACTCCATCCATGCGCCACGATCAGGGATCAGCTTCGCTTTTGCTAGTGGCCGTCCAGTCGCCCTTTCTTCCTCAACTTCAAAGTAGACCCCGGGGGATCGAATCAATTGGCTGACGACCACACGCTCTGTACCATTAATAATAAAGGTACCTGAGGGTGTCATGAGCGGGAAATCACCCATGAAAATATCTTGCACGATAGGTTGATCCAAGTCTGTACTGTAAAGCATTACCCGTACATAAAGGGGTGCCGCGTAGCTCATATCACGCTCGACACATTCGTCAACGCTGTATTTTGGTTCTTCGAACCAATACTTCAAATCGAAACCTTCAACCTCGGGGTGCTTGCTGGGGAAGTAAAGCTTAAGATCGCCATTAAAGCTCTCGATCGGCGAGATCTCCTCAAACAGTTCGGCCAAACCATTTTCTTCAAAAGTCTTAAAAGAATTTAGCTGCACGTCGATTAACGTCGGCAATTCCATTGGGTTAATAGTGCGTGCGTAGGTCTTAACGGGTCTTTGATCCATTAGTAAGTTCACCTGCTCCCTGATACAACTTGGGTTCCAATACTTCACAAACAAGGGGTGCAACAATCTTGTTGCACCCCTCGAAAATGTTAACTACCAATTCGTCCACAAAATCAAGATTTTGAATATTGAAAATTGTGACTCCCATCTGATGGGCATTCAATTTGCCAAAGAACAATTCTATCGAAAAATTAGATTAAAGTCAAATATTTTTAAGAAAATGAATCAAAATCGACAACCTGGCGTTTAAGATGCTCCTTCTTCAGTAAGAGTCGTTCGTAAATTAACGAGATAATTTCACCTGCCTTACGCCAATTATAGTTGTCTATGGCTCTTTGACGGAGCATGCGACCTAAACAGGAAGTTTCGTTTGGATTATTGAAATACCTGGCAATGGTTTCAGCTAAACCGGTACTATCACCCGGTGCTAAATAAATGCCAAGATCGGCCAGATATTCATGGTGCACCGGTGTATCGGAAGCGATGGTTGGCAAGCCCATTGCCATGTAATTCAGGACTTTTCCACTGCCTTCTGTTGCCGACATCTTCGGAGACACAGCCAGGTCGCCAAGTGATAGGTAACGGGGAGCATCGACATAGCTTATGCGGCCGGTAAACGTTACTTGATCAGAAACGTCTAGTTTTTCCGCCATTTGCTGATAATACTCCACGTTGGGAAAGCCCATGACAAGAAAATGAATTGAGTTCCCTTGCTTTTTGATAAAGGCTGCTGCTTGTAAAAGATGGGGAATCCCCTGATAATCCGTAAGCAACCCCAGATACACGACTATCGGCCGCTTAGGGGGAATCCCTAAATCTTGTCGGAGTTTCTCGCGATCCTCTTCCGAATAATTGGCCGGGTTAAATCTATTCGCGTCAACACAATCTGGTAAGGTGATGATGATGTTTTCGTTGACACCGAATTCTTGACTCAACAACTTTTGGGCCTGAATTGAGCTGGTAAGAATGATTGCCGGCAACCGGTCGATAATTTCCTCCAGACGGCGCACCCAAGGGAAAAAATGGCCGGATTTGTTAAGAAAATTGTGATCGACCATTTCCCCAGTCAAACTTCCCTGAAAGTCAAATACTAATGGTTTTCTAAGTAAACGGGCCACCAAACTACCAATCAATGCACCTTCATGCATGTGGCCGTGAATGATGTCGGGCCGAAACTGGTATCCGACCTGAATCGATTTTGCAGTAAGGTATAGGTCAAAGGCGATCTTATGACGTGACGAACCGACTTCGTAATCCGCCCTCCAAGGTAAAGGCCAGGTTCGCTGGATTTGCAGCCCAAGCACATCGTTTCCTTTGTAATACGTAACGATTAAAACCTCATGGCCTAGTTCCTGTAATGCTCTGGTTTCTTCCAATATCCGGATATGTCCACCATAATCATTGAAAAATGATGTCGGGGCGATCATCAATATCTTGAGTGGTCGAGCCCGAGCTCCATTCGAAACCATATCTTTTGAGTTTGGCACGACTATTTCTTTTTATCTTTCTTTTTGGGTCCAAAGCCAAATAGTTGTCTGGTAAAGCTCATCCCCTCCAGGTCCGGGCTTTCAACTTGGGTCCAATCATTATTTTGCCGTTCAAATTGCCACCGTCGGCGCTCATACGATAATTCTTGAAATATCAGCGCAGTCCTCTC
>DOXE01000082.1 GCA_003519205.1 Chloroflexota bacterium | reverse complement strand
GGTCGCCTACATCATATGCGAGCGAGGACTTTGAGGTCGGCGGATCGGATTGCTCTGGGTAAAGGTACCGGTACCAACGATCGAGGTTGCCCGTCGGATAATTATCCCAGGTGGCGAAATCGAGATTTTTAGACAGGTCAAATTGATCAAGATCGCGATATAAGCCCATAAAATTGGTGGTTACAACGTGCTGCGGAGCAAATTGGCGAACCAAGTCAATTTGTAGCCGTTGATAAGCAACGTAGGAATCGGACGAGAAGCGATAGAAATCCAAGACATGACTGGGATTAGGCTTATCTATAGAATGATCGGGTAAACGAATCTGGCTCCAATTCATATAGGTTTGCGACCAAAAGAGCGTCCCCCAAGCATCGTTTAAGACCGAGATATCACGATAGCGTTCTTTTAACCATTTTTGAAAGGCCGTGACACAGTTGTCGCAATAACAACGGGCGGTATGGCCACCTCCCCACTCGTTGTCTATTTGCCAGCCGAAAACATGGGGATGTTGACCGTATCGTTGGGCCATTGCCGACACGATTTCCTTGCTGAAGTGGTGGTAAGTCGGACTGTTTGGGCAGTAGTGACGGCGTGTGCCATGATCGCGTCTCCGGGAGTCTGCGTCAACACGCAAAATATCTGGATGGTCCCTGGTGAGCCATATTGGAGGTGCAGCGGTTGGCGTGCCGAGCATGACACGGAGGCCGGCGCTGCCCAGGAGGTTGATAGCTCGATCTAACCATGACCATTCGTAACATCCTGCCTCTGGTTCCAACTTCGCCCAGGCGAACTCGGCAACTCGAACGATCTCGATTCCAGTCTTGACCATCATCTGAGCATCGGTTTCCCAACGATCTTCAGGCCAGTGTTCAGGATAATAACAAACGCCAAATTTCATAGTCGTTGCAGGATTGTATTTTATGCCCCTTCCCCCCAGGCTCGCGTTAATGAGACCGCATGTTTCCAACACTCATAGCCGGCCTCTCGCTGTACTGCGGACAATTGCGGTAAAAAGCGAGTGTGATCACCGGGTAAGGGAGGCAGTTCTGATAGATCCTTCCAAACATCTGCTCCCAGGCCAGCCAACAAGGCTGCCGCCCAGGCTGTGGTTTCTGAGAACTTGGGACGCTTCACGGGGATGCCGAGTAGATCAGCCTGAATCTGGCAGGCCAAGTCGCTGGCCGATACCCCACCTCCGACCAGCAATTCATTGACCCTTATTCCGGTTTCTGCTGAAACAGAGGCCAATATATCCCGTAGTTGGTAGCCTAGCGCTTCCAAAAAGGCTCGAACAATATGGCCGCGAGTATGTCCAAGTGTAAGACCAAATAGTGTGCCCCGGGCATTGGGATCACCGTAGGGCGCATTCAGGCCCGTGAAAGCAGGGACGAAATAGAGGCCACCTGGATCGGGGACTGAAGCGGCCAAGGCTTCAAGTTCCTCGTAATCGCTAATCAGGCACACCTCATCACGCATCCAGCGGATAACCGCGCCAATGACAGTAGTTGGCGCTTCGAGACAGTACGTCTGACGGCCATTTAGTTGCCATGCATAAAAGACATCCATTTTCTCAAGGTATGGCGCCTCTTCATCCAGGAATACTTTCACGTAGGAAGCGGTGCCATGGGTGCACTCGGCTTCGCCGGGTTGGCGGCAATTATGACCAAATAAGGCGGCCTGCTGATCCCCGATCATGGCCAGGACAGGGACATCGGCCGTTCTGCCATCCGGACCTGTAATACAAAGGGTGCCAAAGTCATGTATCGTAGGCACGGCCATTGGCAAAGTATCTGGTGACAAACCCAACCAGGCCAGCCATTCAGCCCAATATTGCTGGGCACGAAAATCGTACAAGCCCATGGCTTGGACCAATGAATAGTCCAGGTAGTGTCCTGTAGGATGTCCCATAGTTTGCAACAGCCAGGCGGCCGATAATCCCAACCGTAAGTGACCAGATCTGGCAGCTTCTTGGTAAGCAAGGTCATTTCTCGCGCGCCAGGCCAGGTGTAAAGCGGACATGTAAGGGCCCGGTCCATATCCTAGTCGCTGGTGCACTTCAGCCGATAATGGCCACTGTCTTAGTTCTTCTAAGAAAGGGAGTGATCGCAAGTCCTGCCAGGTAATGGCATTACCAACAGGTTGGCCTGTACGAACATCCCAAGCGAAGTCGGTATTCCGTTGGCAGGCCAGACCACAAGCAGCGATCTCGCTGGGCCAGATACCGGCCTGGCCAATCGCCTCTGTAATGGCCTCGCTAACCCCAGCAGATACAGCATGAGGATCTTGTTCGACCCAGCCCGGCTGTGGATAAATGCGAGCAACGGGCTGGTAAGCGTAACCCAGCATTTCCCCGTCATGGCTTACAATAACGGCCTTGGTTCCGCTGGTTCCTTGATCAATGCCTAGAAGGAATGTTTTGGCCATAATTCAATGTTTGAACTGGGTGACAACACCAATCAGTCAGCTTTCGGTATGAGCTCGGCTAGTCGGTGAAGAATGTAGGTTGGTTTGATCGATGAATCCTTGAGGGCGGATTCATCTGTCGCGCCCGTTAAAGCTAGTGCAGCTGACATTCCGGAGTTAAGACCTAACAAGACGTCAGTCTCTAGGCGGTCGCCGGTCATCAGACAATCCTTAGCCTGAATACATAACAGATCCAAGACCGCTTCTGCCATATAGTGACTTGGTTTACCAACAACAGCCTCCACCTTGGTATTGGTGCAGGCTTCAATCGCGGCGATCATCGCCGCGGCATCGGGCTCGCCGCCACCGGGCACTGGACAGTAACGGTCAGCATTGGTGGCAAAGAAGCGGGCACCAGCCCGTATAGCATCAAAAGCCACTTGCAGCTTCCAATAAGCAAAAGTGCGGTCGAAACTGGCAATGACCACATCTACATGCTGGGCTTCATCGGTTAATTCAAACCCAGCTGCACTGAGTTCCCGACGCAAAGACTCCTCGCCAACTACGAAGAGCCGTGCGTCCGGTAAATGCTTCTTCAGTAAATGGACCATGACGGCCGAAGAGTTGATGACGTCTTCAACTGGCGTAGGTAGTCCAAGCCGGTTCAATTTCTGTGCATAATCCTCGCGGGTATGAGTAGGGTTGTTAGAGAGAAAAATTGTCCGCTTGCCTAGGGAGCGCAAATTTGTCAAAGTATATTCGACCGTCGGCAATAGGGACTCTCCCAGATAAATGGTACCGTCGAGATCGAAAATGTAGGCTTCATAGAGGCGGCCGGGTTTATTCATTGCTCAACGTTTCTTTTGGCTTCGAGATTGTCCTCGGAGACTTAGCGCTCTCGGCCTTACCCCTTGACAGCGCTACTGGTTGCGCTCTCCACAAAGTAACGCTGGGCGACAATAAAGATGAGCAACGGCGGCAGAATGGCGATGGCTGCTCCGGCAAGGATGAGGTTAGGACTGTCCGATGCCCGGCCGCGTAACACGTTGAGCGATAAAGTTAAGACGTGATTGCTCACATTGCCGGTGTTGATGACCACCAGTGGCCAGAAGAAACTGTTCCAGGCATACAAGAACGTAAAGGTAGCTAGCGTTGCCAGTGCAGGTGTGCTGGCAGGAATGAAGATTCGCCACAATATCTGCAAGCGAGAGGCGCCGTCGATCAAGGCTGCCTCCTCTATTTCCTTAGGGATGGTGATGAAGAACTGGCGCATTAGGAACGTACCGTAGGCGCTGAAAATCCAGGGCACGATGAGCGATACCGTTCTATCTACCCAGCCGATGGCCACCATCAGTTGGTACATCGGCGTAACCAGGACGACGAATGGAATCATGATGAGGCCCAAGTAAAAGACAAAGAGCTTGTCCCGGCCTGGAAAGTGCAGACGGGCAAAGGCGTAACCGCCTAATACGGAGGTGGCCAGCGTACCGGTAACAACCAGGACGGTCACTAAAATCGTATTTGTCAGGCTGCGATCCATATTTTGCAATTCGATAACCTCTTCATAGTTTCCCGGGCGGGCCGTCAGATTTTCCACAGGCTCACTGAGGCGAACATTCTGCAATATCTCCACAGATGGATCGCCTAGATCAATAAAGCGTCCCAGGGCGGTCATGCCTACCTCTACCATGGGAATGGTTGTTCCATCGACCTCGGGNNAGTTTGTTGATTAGTGAACCCGCCTGTCGGCTTGACGTCGCTAACCGGAAGCTCATAGGTCACATCAGGTTGTTCAGGATCCGCATATACACCAATCTTTATGCCACTTTCCACCAGGGCAAATTCCTTCTCCTGACCATTGATGTTGACCATGTAGAGGGGTAAAGGTTCGTCATATCCTTCTACCATTGTGGAAACCGGCTCCCGTGGAAGCATACGAGGCGGAAATCGGAATGTGTCCTTCGGATCTTTGAAAGAGGTGAAAAACATGAAGAAAAACGGAAACAGCATCACCAGGGCAAAGACGGTCAGGACAATGTAGATGACGGCATTGCGGATATTTGTTCTTAGGCGATGTGATTTCATACCATCCTCTCTAATACTAGTACTCGGTACCGCCGGCGCGCTGCCTTTGGAATTGAATCAGCGTAATGCCAAAGATCAGCGCAAATAACACCCAGGCAATGGCCGATGCATAGCCTTGCTCAAAGCGTTGGAATCCCTTTTGATATAAGTAGAGGACCATGGTTAGCGTTGAGTTTCCGGGTCCGGCGGGATACTGCCCCATTAAAATAAATATCTCTTCAAATACCTGCATGGCTCGAATGAGTGTGGTGGTCAAAACAAAAAACGTCGTCGGAGCCAATAAAGGCAGTGTAATCCTCCAAAACTTCTGCCAGGAGCCTGCTCCATCCACTAAGGCTGCTTCATATAAAACACCTGGGATGGTTTGTAATCCAGCCAGGAATAGTACCGTGTTAAATCCAATCATCTGCCAGGCAGCCATGATGACCACGGCGATGAGCGCAGTGTTGCTTTCAGAAGTCCAGCGAATCTGGGGGTCGACGATGCCGGTTCCGAATAGCTGGTTGGCGAAGTCAATCGAGATGGTTATAAAGTAATTGATGTATCCGACGGTAGCGTTGAACAACCACTGCCAGATCAGAGCGATGCCCACCACGGCGGCAACGCTGGGTATGAAGTAGGCAGCCCGAAAGAACTTCATACCCGGTATTTTGCTGTTTAGCAGATTAGCCAGGAAAAGCGCCGGAATAACACTCAACGGGACTACCAAGATCACATACTTAAACGTATTGAACAGGGCGATCCAGAAGAGCTTATCAGCCGCCCCAAGGATGAAACTCTGGCCAAACAAGTTAATGCGGGCCAGTTCATCGTAGATTGATACATCAATTACGTCGTTGGCTAGCTGGTNNAGTCCAACCCAATTGGCTGTGCCAAAGGCGTCCCAATCGGTGAAACTCACGTACAATGAGAGAAGCAAGGGTCCGGCGAAAAAGACGAGAAAGCCGATCAGATTTGGGGATAAGAACAAATAGCCTTCAAGCATTTCCTTGTCGGCGTTGGTTGCTCCAAAGGCCTCCGCCGTTGGCTGCCGCCACATATTCCAGAGGGTCAGTCCTGTCAAGACGAGGCCGACTGTCATCACGATGACGGTTGGGTTCCCGAAACCAGTAACCACAGCTTGGAGGGCTTGAATAAGGCCGGCTGCTACCAAAAAGGCGACAGCGCCAACGATCATCACGATCTTGCCGATGAGATCTAGGCGCTGCTGGACCGCGGGTCGATCTTCATACCGTTTGCTGAAGGCGCGAATCAAGTAGCCTGCAGACACGATCAACAAAAAAGGAATCGATCTTCCGAAGGTGTCAGCCAGAGTATCGAGGCCGGTAAAAGCGCCCAATAGGTGCAGAATACCAAAAAAGCAGAATATAAATCCCAGGAAGTTGAGGAATAGCGATATGACACGACCACGGTGATCAAGACGGTTGATGTAAACGACGGCCATGCTGCTGAAAACAGCCACTGCCGCCAGAATGACGGTGATCAGGATTCGGAGCCAAAGGGCCATTTGGTCGCCCAGAACAAACCAGATGTAAATAATCCCAGCCAAGGCGGCAACGGATAGGATCACATGCCAAAGCTGAGATAAACGAAGCCAGGCATTCAATTTTCCTTTTGGCGGTTGTTGAGTTTCTGTCGCTTCGAATGTTGTCACAGTCATCGGGACAACTCCTGTTTACCAGATGTGAAAAGGGTGGGCCTTGGCCCACCCTTTTCACTTGCCGAATAAAGTTTACTGGCTAAAAGCCTTGTTCGCTTCGTTACAAATGGTGGCGGCGAAATCGTCAATGCTGGTCTCGCCAGTTAACACGGATTGTACGGCCGGGCCCATAACGGCATCGTATTCGGGCCAGCTACCGGCCCACAATGGACCCTCTGTCGCCGGATTGTTGGCCAGGCCATTGAGGAAGGCCTGGTTATTCTCAGGTGGGGTAAAGGTTAGGAAGGCATCGAGCGCGTCCTGGCTGACCCGGCTGGGGATATTGGCGCCTAGCTCGGCAACCTTGCCCTGGGTTTCGGCTGTGGTCAGCTCCTGGAC
Organism: Chloroflexota bacterium; assembly: GCA_003519205.1. Taxonomy (GTDB): domain Bacteria; phylum Chloroflexota; class Anaerolineae; order Promineifilales; family Promineifilaceae; genus UBA11865. Next base: position 751 of record DOXE01000082.1, on the reverse strand, counting down.
CAATTCCCAGGCTTCCTCTGGGTGCTCGGTGTTGGCGTTGACCACGTAAGCGCCCCAAAACAGCCAGTTGCTTGGACCGGCCGGGCCATCCGGCAGCTCAACCACGTCCCAGTTGAAGTCGGCGCTGGCACGAGTACCAGGGGTGGCCCAGCGGCCGTTTTGGAACATGCCCACCTTGCCGGCCAGGAATGGTGGTTCGCTGTCCTCACCATAGGGCACGGCAACGTCAAAGTCCTGGTAGATCTTTTGCTCAAACTCCAGCCCAGCCAGCGATTCCGGAGTGTCCAGCGCACAGGCTTCACGAGCTTCATCAAAGAAACCGCCGCCGGCCGCGTTGATCCAGTAACCATAAGGCCCCCACCAGGCGTTCTGGCCATAGCCGAAGATATCGTCGCCAAGGCCGTTCACAGCCTGGGCTACTTCAAGGAATGTGTCCCAGTTCCATTCGCCGTTGGCAGCCAGTTCACGAGGATCTGGCGCGCCAGCTTCGGCCAAGAGATCTAGGTTTAGGTACAGACCGAAGGCAGATACATCGCGAGGTAATCCCCACAATGTCTCACCTGTATTGCCTGTCTCGGGATTAAAGGTCAGGTGGAACATTGGCCCTGGATAAAAATCACCGTCGCTATAGCCGCCAGTCGCATCGGCCATCTGGCGTAGATCCATGATAAGGCCCCGGGTGGCGAAGTCGGCTACATCGGTGCCAGGGATCCAAAAGACGTCAGGCGCCGTGCCGGCAGCCAGCTCAGTC
>DOXE01000224.1 GCA_003519205.1 Chloroflexota bacterium | reverse complement strand
CCGGTGATGCCCACAGTGATTGCCCCGCCACCAGCCGTCACCGAGACCGTCTCGTGTTCTAGCGCCTCTTGCTGGGCAGCCATCTGCTCTTGCATCTCCTGGACCTGGGCCATCAGGTTGCTACCCTTTGGGCTCTTAGCTTTTTTTGGTTTACTGCGATAACTTCTCTTAGCCATACTAATCTTCCTCACTCTCTCGTACAATGCCGCCTAGCTCTTCTGCAAGAGCAGCGAACTCTTCTTGGTCAATTTCCGTTGTTGCTGATGAAGGCCGGTATTGATCGGTCACAACGGTTCGAACGGAACAGCTGACGCCTACTAACTCGCCCAAAGCTTCAGACAGCACATCATTGGCTCGAGGCTTATTGTCAAATTTATCCTTGAGGATGGGGTAATCAAAACCGAGGATCAAGACATTGCCTTCGGTTGCCAGAGGTTTGCAGGAAGCTAACAAGGCCGGCAAACTTTTATCTATGCGAGCCACATATTCCCGAAGCCGAGGCCAATTACTGGTCACCTGCTTAAGCGTCAGAACATCTTGAGTCACTGGTCTGACTTGTGACGCTTCTTCCTCCGTTGGCACCACACTCTCTTGTTCCGTTGCTTCGATTTGAATGTTAGCGGGGGTGGGTTCGATAAATTCCACAGCTGGCGGTGGCTGGTCCGCTTCTTCCATTGGTCCCAGATCGGTCACTTCCATTAGCTTAGCTGGAGGAGGGGTATCTAGACCCGGAAGTAATTCGACGAAAGCCAACTCCAAGGGTAATTGAGGCTGCCAGCTGCCTGATTTGGTGGTGGCGGCCTCATTGAATTTTTTTACCGCTTCAATCAGGTTTTGGCGGCTGGCCTTTATGGCCTGGCGGACCATCACTTCCTTTTGTTCATCGGTGACGTCCAGTGCCAAATCGCCGCCGGCTGTCTTGAGAAGCAGCAAATGGCGCAGATAGGCTACTACCTGGCGGGCATATTGCCGGGCATCGGCACCGGATCCCAATGCCTGGTGAATGGTATTGAGCCCGGTTAGACCATCGCCATTTAGCCAGGCCTCTGTCAATGCGACGACGGCCGTATTGGAAGCAGTGCCCAGGACCATCTGGGCTCTTTCCAGGGTGATCGTATCGCCAGGGGCCGTTAACAGTTGATCCAAAAGACTCTCTGCATCTCGTAGGCTGCCAGTGGCATGTTGGGCAATCATGGTAACCGCTTGCGGTTCAATAGAGATGTTTTCCCGGTCGGCCATCCAGTTTAAACGGCCAATGATCTCCTGGGTCGTCAATAAACGAAAGCTGAACGGTTGGCAGCGCGACTTAATGGTCAGCGGCACCTTATGATCTTCTGTTGTGGCTAACACAAAGATGGCGTGCGGTGGTGGTTCCTCAAGGGTTTTCAATAAAGCGTTGAAAGCGGCCGGCGACAACATGTGTACCTCGTCGATGATATACACTTTGTATCGCCCTTCATTAGGGGAAAAGTTGATCTTTTCCCGCAAATCACGGATGTCATCTACGCCCGTATTCGAGGCAGCATCTATTTCAATCAGATCGAGATACCGTCCCTCGTTTACGGCCAGGCAAGGTGCACATTTGTTGCAGGGTCTTTGCGATAGATCTTCGTCAAGGCAATTGGCCGCTTTGGCTACTAGCCGGGCAATTGTTGTCTTGCCAGTGCCACGTGGACCGGAAAACAAATAGGCATGGCCGATACGGCCGGCGGTCACGGCATTCTGCAAAGTGTGGGTTACATGTTCCTGGCCGACAACCTCGCCAAAGCGGGCCGGCCGCCATTTGCGATAGAGGGCTTGAACCATTTCAATTTAGTTTAGCATCTAGGATCGGCTCAAGCAACCGGTATCGAATATCCTTGCCATCCGCGCAATTTCGCACAAACTCGCACGAAGTTGCCAGGATATTGCATACGATTACTGGTATGGTTTCTTCATATGCACTTTACAGATCCACATTTCGTTGACTTCATTGATCCATATATATAGAATGAGCTTAGCTATCCGGTTGGTTAAACGGCCCAAATGAAAGGGGGGTACGATGCGTAGTTCGAAAAATCGGGACGCCTTTGCCGTATTGGTTTATTCAATTCTATTTCTGTTTTTCCTTCAATTAATCACCGATTTCATCGCCGGGATTTACGCCTATGGCGTCTTAGCCGGAAAAATCCCGCCCGAGATGGCGGCGATGATATTATTTCTGTCGCCCTTATTGTTGCTGTTCTTTCGCCGTGGCTTATCTACAACGATTCTCATTGTTTTCGGCGAATTATTGTTGTTCAGTCGGGCGGTGGAGGTTTTTTTGCCCACCACTCGCGGTCAATTGCTGGTAGCCGGGGTCGGCACCGGCCTTTTCCTATTTTTATTTCCGGCCCTGCTCTGGGATCGGGGGCGAAAGAGTGATAATCGGGCCGGACCATTGATGGCGGCTGGTCTCCTGCTGGCAGTGACCTCGTCCATTTTACTCCGCAGTCTAGGATCCACCATGGATTTGAGCAATGAGGGTATGTTCCGGGCCATTGCCTGGCTGTTGGCCGTCGTCGCGGCCGTGTTAATTCCAACGGTTTTTCGTCACGAGACCCAGATAGAGGGGGCAACGACATCTGAAAATCAAGGTGGCGGCTGGGGAAAGACCATCATGCTTGGCATCGGTATCTTCTCCGTTTTTACCTTGCTCTACTTCGCCTTCACCAGCCCAATAGTTATTTCGCGTTGGACGGAAGTTAACTATTCGTTGGTCCTGTCAGTGGCGACGGTAGCTTTGATGCTTTTTGCCTGGTTGCTTGCCAGCGGAAGAAACATGCTCGCCGGACTTACCCGGAAGGTAGCCCTGGCAGCAACGGCCGTCTTCGCCATTGCCCTGACCCTGACGTTGTGGGTTCACCAGGTAAACTTACCCAAGGAACCGACGCTTTACCCTATAGCCGATCCAGAAGTTAGCTCCTTCTGGATCATCTCCTTGTTGGTTATGTTGGCCTTGTTTCCGATTTTGTTCCTGGATTTTAGCCTGCTAGTGGAAGAGGTCATTCTTAGCCGGCCG
>DOXE01000272.1 GCA_003519205.1 Chloroflexota bacterium | reverse complement strand
ATCACGTTCCTGTGAATCAAGGTAATGGGCCACTTCTGTAGCTACCAAGGTGTTGACTCCACCCAAGATATAGTGATCGTACACTTCAAAAAAGTAGTATCGTAAGTCGTTTATCACCAACCAGGTCATAAAGACAATTAAGCTGGCTAAGACGATGTTCCGGTGTCGAGGCCAGTTTTCCCCAAGCCACCTTGTCGTCTGAGCCAGGGGCACAGCCACCAGGATGGCCACCATGGGTACGGCCAATACATAACGCTGCGAAGCAGGGGCATCCTGGCTAAATCCGCCGGCGATTATCACCGCCGCAATTGGCAAAACGACGAGCATCTGTCCCAGGCCAGGCCGTATGAGAAGCCATATGAGACCAAGGAGGAATAAGCCAGCTGCGGCCGCTAATAACAAGGGAGACCCAGGATTATACCAGTGGCGCAGTGGCAGATGGGTGAAACCCAGGGCGCTATTGATCATTTGATCCCAAATAATGTGTAACATTGATTTTCCCTGGATGCGCACCATCAAATCTAACCACCCGTCAAAGATGGTGACTCGTTGCAAAGGTGCATTGAACTCTTGAGGATGTCTAAGGAAAAAGAAAATTAGGGGTGAGACGACGACAATAGCAATATAAGCCGCCAGAATAAGATCGGCGAAACGTTGCTTAAACCTCTCCCGGTCAAAGAAATATGCCAGCACTGCCCAGATAAGTAATAGCAGAGGAAAAATACGGATGCTTACGTAGAAGTATTGGCCTAACCCCAGCGCCAGGCCACTGATTATGAAACTGGTCCGGCTCCCACTCTTCCACCCATGCCACAATCCGCCCATCACCATGACGGCAAAGAGGCCATCCCAAATATTATTCAAGCCGATGCGGCTGAAGTGGATGTGATAATGGAAGGCGGAGAGGAAAATGGCCGCCAGAATGGCTGTTGTTCTACCAAACAAAGTGCGAGCCAGGAAATACACGCCTACGACAGTGAATGCACCTCCGAAAGCAGAGAAAATTCGTAACCCAGCGGCCGTCTGACCCAAAGCGACTATACCAAAGCTCTGTAAGGCAAAAAAGAGCGTGGGGAAAGAAAACCAGCCAACTGTGAAGATGTTATCAGCCTCGCCATTCAAAAACTTTATCGCCATGAGCCCGGCCGATCCCTCGTCACCGGACAGAGTCGTCGGTATGGAACCAATAATCAATGCTCGCAAGACGAAAGCAAACAAAAAAATCCCTGTGATGATGAACAGGTCTTGGCGATCAAAACCCAGCATTGGTTGACCGCCGGGTTTATAGCTCCCGGCTAAAACAAATATGATGGCCAGAAGCCATGCTACCAGCGAAACGGACAGATTGATAGCTTTGAGAGCATCGCCGGCCGCTAGGGCAGTGAGCAAACCAAAACAAGGCGCTAGCAGTAAAAGGATGAGCTGGTCCGTTGAAACATCCAGCATATGGCTTAGATAGCTTGCTATCCTCACCAGCAAGGGTGGTGGACGATGTTTGGCCATCATATAGGCTGCCAGGCCAAACGATAACATTCCCAAAAAGATCAAAATAAGGACCAACCAGCGATTCTGCGGGTACACATCTTGGTAGATGGTTTGCCCCATTACAACTAGAAACAAGCCACCAACGAGTAACGGGGCGATTGAAACGCGTCGATTTGAGGAAACCGGTTTCGTTTCTTCCACAATCAAAATTATCGTTCAATTGGATTGAAGGATCAATTCCCCTGCAGTACAGGTATTCTGATTAAAGAACTTTCGTTCATTCAATCGTTCATTATATCCACATGCTGGTTAGGGAGGTCAAGGATGTTACAATCACGATCATGGAGACTGAAGTTCGTCAACTCATCCAGGAGCTTCACGATAGCCCTGGCAGAGTGATGGTTGCGACCGCAGGGGCTGGGACACAGGCTTTGGCCTGGTTGCTAGGTGTTGCCGGTGCCAGCCGTACATTGTTAGAGGCACTCATTCCCTATGAAGAAACTTCATTCAACGCTTTCTTGGGACAGGCACCCAAGAAATATGTCTCCCCAAATACCGCCAGGCTGATGGCTGGTCGGGCTGTCACCCGGGCCCAGCAGCTTTGCCAGGGTGATGTCGAGGTCATTGGTTTAGCCTGCACAGCCACTATTATTACCGACCGGCCCAAACGAGGTGAGCACCGGGCCCACGTGGCGTCCTGGACAAGAAACGGAGTTACCTGTTACAGCCTGCATCTGAGTAAAGGCGCTCGCGATCGTTATGGTGAAGAAGAAGTGGTTAGCCGGCTGATGTTGAACGCTTTAGCCAAAGCATACGGCATCGATACCCGGATTTCTTTGCCTCTCCTCGATTCAGATCGTTATAGTTACATCGAGGACGATTTTGTTGGCGCCGTCGATCACTTATACCAGGAAAATGCCGAGGTATGCATCATCCGAGCTGATGGGAGTCTACAAAAAGGGATCAACCCTAAGGCGATGCTATCCGGCGCATTCAATCCTTTACATAGCGGTCATTTAAGGCTCGCCGAAACTGCCGCCGAGATTCTCGACCAGGAGGTTATCTTTGAACTCACGGCCGTGAATGCCGATAAACCATCGCTGGAAAAAACGGAGATCCTGCACCGTTTGCTCCAGTTTGCTGGCCGATACCTCGTCGTGGTGAGCAATGCCCCCACCTTTGTAGCCAAAGCTCGTCTCTTCCCTGGTACCACTTTTGTCACTGGCTACGACACGGCCGAACGCATATTACAGCCTCGCTTTTACGCCGACAGCCAGGACCAGATGTTGTCTGCTTTAGCCGAAATTCGGGAAAGGGGTTGTTGCTTTTTAGTCGCCAGTAGAACGAACAGCCAGGGGATATTTCATGATGCAAGTGGCCTGTCCGTCCCGGAGGGGTATCGCGACCTATTCAAGATTATCCCGGCTGGACGCTTCAGGCATGATATATCCTCAACTGAACTGCGCACGGACGAATAAGGCCCAATTTTTGATATAAATGAGTTAACATAAATAAAATACGTTCATTAGTCAATTGCCAGTTGAGACACTTCCAAGGACTCCAATTGCCCAACTGCAGCCTGAAGCAAGTCAAAACCCCCTTGCCAGAACTCCCTGGAATAGATATCGATCCCAGCCCGCTCCAGAATTCGGACAGGCGAATCAGAGCCTCCAGCAGCCAGCAGAGCTAAATATCGGGGTTTGAAACCCTGCCCATCCTCCAGGTATTGCTGGTATAGCGAAAGAACCAACAACTGCCCAAAGGCATAGGCGTATACGTAAAAGGGCACGTGATAAATGTGTGGAATCACCAGCCACTCAAGATTAAATATCTCGGCGACCTCCACGGCATCGCCAAACTGCTCAGCCAAGTTTTGCGAGTAAACAGCCGATAGCTCATCGATCGTAGCGCCAGCTTTTATCTGCTCATGGGCGTCTTGCTCAAATATGGCAAAGTATGCCTGCCGCATGATTGTCGCGTAATTAGTGTCCATTTGCCGAAAGAGCAAATCGCGCCGGGTCTCGGGATCCGGATCCTCGTCGAGAAGTCGATCGATCACTAACATCTCGCCAAATGTGGATGCGGTTTCGGCCAGGGGTAATGATGGATGTTGAGTGAGAGCTACGTGATGTGCCGCCATCATGGAATGGACAGCATGGCCTAACTCATGGGCGAGGGTGGCCACGTCGTCTGGCCGGCCGTTAAATGATTGCAACACCCAGGGTGTCAGGTGTGGTGTTACCGTCGCACAAAATGCACCGCCTCTCTTCCCGGCACGGACTTCGCTGTCCAAATGGTGCTCTGTAAAAACTCGCTCGGCCATCTTAGCCACTTGTGGCTCAAACCGGCTAAAGCTGGTTAATACGAGCTGAACGGCTTGATCAAAATCGTACCGCTTCTCAGTCTTAACTACTGGGGCATAAATATCAAATCGGCGCAGCTTTTCCAAACCCAACCACTTTGCCTTTAACCGGAAATAGCGCTGAAATACTGCCGTATTGCTCCGGCAAACACTTAGTAACAGGTCCACAACTTCATCAGGCACATCATTGGCCAGGTTGCGAACTGAAACCGGCATTGAATAACCTCTCAGGTTAACATTTTCTGTCTTCCAGTCCCTGACCCGATATTGGTATATTTGCCCCAATACTGGTTTATCGGCTTCATAGACCCGGAACAATTCTTTGTAAGAGGCCTCGCGTATTTCAGGATCGGGGTGACGAAAAAAGACGCTCAATTCGTCTCGGGTTAACTGTTTTTCTTCGCCATCAATTTTTAGCGTAAAGGTATAGCGATCGGTAATCGTACTGAGCAATGTCATAAGAGCTGCTGGTCCATTAACGTTTTTCAGATTAATCACGCGCTCTTCCGCTTCCGACAAGGTAAAGGGGCGTTCCAGGCGAAGAGCCTCCAACCAATAGCTGAAATCGCCTGAAGCATCTTGCAGGCGACGAGCCAGCTCATCTTCTAAGCCTTTCCACCACAGTTCGAAGAAGAGGGTGCGATTGTGAGTCTCGGCCGCCAATTGCTGAATACGTGCCAGAGCTGTCTGAGCGGTTTGATCTTGTGTATCAGCGGCAAAACTAAGGCTGCTAAATGCGTAAAGTCGTGCGATTAATTGGGTTAACTCTTCGTATTCTTGGAGCAGTTCCAGAAATGTCTGAATGCTAAACTCAGGCAAGAGTTGCGGCCGGAACGCTTCAATTGCCTGCAATTTTGTCTCGACCTGATTAAGAGCTTCTTCGATCTCTGGACTGTTAAATCCTGGAAAAAGGTCATCTAGGCTCCACCGACCCTGCTTATATTTACCTGCTGCCACGTCTTGTCTCCTTTGATTAATATTCAATCGGCTCTTCAATAGACGAACGCCTCGTGACGCTTTCAATAGATTGGCGCAACTTAATGATGCTGTCGGGTGGATAATACCCTTTTCTCAAGCTGAGATTGGCATAGATTAGCGAATTCTTGCCGATCAGGCAGCCTGGATTCAACACAGCATTGCAGCCAGTCTGAACGCCATCCCCCAAAATAGCACCCAGCTTGGCCAGATTCGTGTCAAGCTCAACTCCATTTATCTGTAGTTTGATTGTCGGTCTCTTCTTCGTCTCCGGATCTTTTTCACTGACAATCGTTAAGTTGCTGAGTTTAGTGCCGGCGCCGAGATTAACCCGTCGCCCTAAAATGCTATCCCCGACATAGTTGAAGTGGGCGGCAACGGCCCGGGGGAGAAAGATGCTATGTTTTGTCTCACATGCATGTCCAAGAATGCTGCCCGGTAGCATAATTACATCATTTCGTACCAGGGCACCATGGCGAACCACAGCTCCTTCGCCAATGTACGCCGGCCCCAAGATGTAAGCACTGGGCTCTACCACAGCGCCTTTCGCCACAAAGATAGGGTTATCCCCGAGATAGGCTCCTGGCATCACGTTACCGAAAATCCGACGTTCACCCGCAAGAAGTTGGTTCAATCTATCTTTCAAACTCCATAAAGCCTGCCAGACATATTCGCAGTCATCAAATAACCCGGCTGTTAAACTATCACCTAAATCAAAAAAATCGTGTGGTCGAAGCATTATCGTCATCCTATCGATTCTAACCCTTGTTCAATGGCTGGGGTCAACTCCACTAAAAAGTCATGCATGGGTTCAAGCGCCAGACCGATAACGGCCCATACCAGGAAAAAATCCCAACGAATGTAGGGGTTTATGGCAAACTTTTTACCAGTATAATCCCAAGGACAGCGTCCGATTACTCTTGCAATCAGCCAGCCACTAATTAACTCAACGGTCGTAAATCCTAATGACCATATCAAAGCCCTGATCAAGATGGGAAAATCGCGGATAAGATCGTGAACCGGCTCATAGAAAATGACAAGCAATCCGTATATGGGAAACATCCACAAATATGTGGTGCCGACAAGGCGCCAATCCCGCTTTGGAAAACTTTCAGTAAGTGCCGTAAAGATGACCTCGCCGCACCACCCACCAAGGCCATAGAGCACAAATCTAATTAACATAACTGTGAAAGTGATAAGAAGCCGCGTTTAAGGCACTTAGCGTGGCTCCACCAGGATTTTGATCGCCGTTCTTTCCTGGTCGTCAATCATCACTTCGGAAAACGACGGCACACATACGATGTGCACATCCTCCTCAGCCAGATACCCCGTGGCTATGGCGATGGCCTTCACCGACTGATTTACAGCCCCCGCACCAATGGCTTGAACCTCGGCACGTCCAGATTCACGAACGACTCCTGCAATGGCACCAGCCACAGACGCCGTACGAGACCGGGCAGAAACCTTTATAATACTCATGTTTGCCTCCGTGTGATGTCAGGACTTAAGTGCCAGTTCGGAGGGAACTATGTCTTCCCGATGAAACGCATTCTAGTCTGATATAAACCTTATTGTCAAGAATATCTCTCGAGAAAATATATTTTTAATCCATTTTTATGAAATATCCCAATACACGTAATTGCATTTAGATGAGTTTCAGGATCATTATCCTGGCTCACTTTTTCGTCATCAGCGGGCACTAGCAAAGGTTTTTAACCAACCAGATTACCCATATATGTGTACAAGTTAGATTTCTTGACCCCATATATACCGGTAAAAAGGTATCTAGCAAAATAATTCTTAAAAAATTCGTAATTTTAAGATTGTCCTATTCTAAAAAAACCAAACCTTTTAAGTTTGCTTACGTCAAGTTTCATTGCATTGGGCTGGGGGGTCTGTTAGAATGAATCACGGTTATAGGAGTGGTACCGTTGCACTACTTGCAACTGGCGGAATAAGGATGAATTGGGAAGTGGTTAACAACCGCCAGTTTTCGGAGAGATGCTTTGCATCTGTCTCAAATGCAGGTTCAAGCCAGATCGGTTGCCTTGCACCCTGATCGAATTCAATTCATGTGCCTGCGTTTGTCGTTAGAATATGCTTGCAAGTTCAGTCGCGGCCTCCGGGTTAGGGCGCAGGCGCTTGTTAGCAAATCCTAGGAGCCTCGCCGTAGTACGTCAACGGTAGTACCACAACTGCATACCAACGTGAAGGTCCGTTTTAGGTGGCTTATGCAAGCTGCCTGGTTAAAGCTGCCTGCATGCAGTTAGAGGGTGGAAATAGACCGATGATGAACGCTGAATCAGCCTGGAAAGCTACACTTGGGGAGCTAGAACTGCAGATGACGCGAGCAACCTTTAACACATGGTTGAAGGATGCGCGACTGTTAGCCAGTGATGAAGATGAATACGTTATTGGTGTGCGTAACGACTACGCCAAGGATTGGTTGGAAAATCGACTCAGTAATTCGATCTCTAGAACATTAACCACGATCGTTGGAAAGCCCATTTCTGTGCGCTTCGTGGTATGGTCTGACGAGTTAATTAATGCAGCACCACAAGTTCTAAATAATGGGGCCGTGAAGGATCTCAGAACCCCGATCCAATCAAGTAGTGTGAATAATGGGCACCTAAATAGCCGCTATACATTTGTGACCTTTGTGGTCGGCCAAAGCAACCGCCTGGCACATGCGGCTGCCCTTTCCGTAGCTGACCAACCCGGATCTGCCTACAATCCCCTCTTCATATATGGGGGTGTTGGTTTGGGAAAGACCCATTTGCTTCACGCAATCGGTCATCGATGCATGGAAATGGGATACAACGTTCGTTACGTTTCTTCAGAAACATTCACTAATGAGCTGATCCAATCAATTCGTAGCCAGAATATGGCGGAGTTTAGAACGCGATACCGGACCCTGGATGTTTTACTTATAGACGATATCCAATTCATTGCCGGAAAAGAAAGCACACAGGAAGAACTCTTTCATACATTTAATGATTTACACAGCCGTGGCAAACAAGTTGTGTTATCTAGTGACCGGCCGCCCAAGGCAATGATGACTTTGGAAGAACGGCTGCAATCCCGTTTTGAATGGGGGTTGATGGCTGACATCCAAATGCCTGATACAGAGACTAGACTGGCAATTTTGCGAGCCAAGGCAGAGTCAAGTGGTGTCGAGGTTCCAGATGAGATTCTTAATACCATCGCCCGGCATGTTCGTAAGAATATCCGCGAATTGGAAGGGGCTTTGAATAAGGTCATCGCCTATGCTCAATTAACCGGTAGCCCCATCGACGAGCAAATGACCAACATGGCCCTGTCTGAACTCATGCATCGGCCAGAAAAGGTGACTATGGATCAGGTTATCGAAACAGTTTCGAAATACTATCGCATCACAGTCGAAGCGCTGTGTAGCAATAGCCGCAGCCGAACCGTCGCCTTTCCACGTCAGATGGCCATGTACATTGCCCGAACCGAGACTGGCCTGTCCTACCCACAAATCGGCGATCGTTTAGGTAAGCGCGATCATACGACCATACTATATGGATATGAAAAGATCGCCGAATTGTTGGAGACGGACGAGAGTGTTCGCCGGGCAACTTTAGAAATCAAGGCAGTCCTATACGATTCTGTCCCTGCATGACCTTATCCCATATATAAGTTCCACCTTACTGCAAAAACCAAATAGCCAGCTACGAATCGTAGCTGGCTATTTGGTTTTCTGTGGATAACTGTGAGAAAGTTGTGGAAAACATGCATTTTCAGTGGAAAACTTCAGCTATCTTTATTATTAATTAAGGAGTTGAAAACCCACATATGGGGGTTTGCTTGGTTTTTCCTTCCATATGTGGCACTAATAGGCTCAATAGTCAAAAGTGGATAACTGATATAAACATAAGTAATCATTCAGGTTAAGTCTCTTCTTCCACAGATCTACTTTTTTACTCTTGTCTACTAAACAGTAAATGTGGGTTTTTCCGGGGTCAAATCCCGCATGCAGGGGTGTTGGTTGGCTTATTCACATATTAACAGGGCCTACTACGACTACGATCCTTTATTTATAAAAGGGGACTGTTTTAAAGAATATCTGGGTATAACTACCAGATACAGAAAAATAGGGATGAGGACACTGCCCTGTCTATTTACACTCGGGCTATAATATCTCCATGGCTTTGGATGAGGTTTTAAATGGTTTAAGGATGAACCGGGACTTTATGTCCCAAGTTGAGGCTTGGGAGCGTATGCCAGCTCGCCCGGCAGAAGTTGTCCCCTTTTCACCTCGAATCGCCCCAGAACTTATCTCAGCCCTCCAGCAACGAGGTATTCACCGATTATACGCCCATCAGACCGCAGCTATTGAAGCGGTCTGGCGTGGTGAGAATGTGGTCGTTTCTACTGCAACAGCTTCGGGTAAGTCGTTATGTTACACAATTCCCATCTTAAACCATCTGCTCTCTTTCCCAGGAACTTGTGCCCTTTATCTCTTTCCAACCAAAGCTTTAGCTCATGATCAGCAGGCTGAAACGACCAACCTGATCGATCTTGGGTCATTGTCGATCTCAGTGAATAGTTATGATGGGGATACACCCCAGAGTCAGCGCCGGACGATTCGGCAATCTGCCGGCATTCTTATCACCAACCCGGACATGCTCCATGCCGGCATACTGCCAAACCATACTGCCTGGCGAAACTTGTTTCGCAACCTTGAGTACATCGTCGTGGACGAGATCCACGCTTACGGTGGCGTTTTTGGCAGTCATGTAGCCAACGTGATTCGCCGCTTGCGCCGGATATGCCATTTCTATGGGAGCGAGCCGCGTTTTATTTGTTGTTCGGCTACCATAGCCAATCCTCGAGAACATGCAGAACGACTGGCCGAAGTGTCCTTTACCTTAGTCGATGACGAACAAAACGGTGCGCCGTCCGGAGAGAAACACTTCATCCTTTACAATCCACCTATAGTGGACGAAGAATTGGGCTTACGTCGCAGCTCAATCCTGGCAGCCAATGATGCGGCTTCGTCCTTCTTGGCCCAAGATTTACAGACCATTGTCTTTGCCCGGGCCAGGCAGACGGTTGAGTTATTATTGACTTATCTACAAGATGAGATAGACGCTAGAGGTGGCGATCACGGAACCGTTGTTGGCTACAGAGGCGGTTATCTCCCATTGGAGCGAAGATCCATTGAGCAGGGGTTGCGCAGTGGAGAAATCCTTGGCGTAGTGGCCACGAACGCCTTGGAATTGGGTATCGACATCGGCCGCTTATCGGCTGCCGTCCTCACCGGTTACCCAGGCTCAGTCGCCTCCACCTGGCAGCAGGCAGGGCGGGCAGGGAGGCGAAGCGAGAAATCAGCCGTCATTTTGGTGGCTGGGGGCAATCCCTTAGACCAATATATTTGCCAGCACCCACGATACCTCTTTGGCCGTTCGCCGGAAAACGCATTGTGCAATCCGAACAATCTGCGCATCATGTTGAAACACCTGGGATGTGCAACTTATGAGTTGCCATTCCGGCGGGGAGAAAGCTATGGTGATTTCGGGCCGATTGACGAGCTGTTAGAAGCATTGGCCGAAGATGGGGCAGTTTATTCTACTAACGAACAATATCATTGGTTGAATGAAGGGGTGCCGGCCCATGGATTCTCTCTCCGAACGAGTGGGGACGATACGGTAGTCATTCAGGATGCTAGCCGTGAAATGCCCGAAGTCATTGGGGAAATTGACCTGGAAAGCGTGCCATTATTGGCCTACGAGGGCGCCATTTATATGCATCAAGCCCGGACATATCTGGTGGAAGATTTAGACTGGGAAGGTCGGCTCGCCAATGTAAGGCCGCTTGAAGTGGATTATTACACGCGTTCCAGCGTCGGCAGCAGCATACGGCGCCTGGAGCCTGTAAATGAATTGGTGGATGGGGATCTGTACCATGCACATGGTGAAGTATTGGTGGTTACCAAGGCCACCGGTTATCGTAAGATCAAGCGTTACACTCATGAAACTTTGGGATTCGGAGAGATAGATTTACCAGAAATGGAACTTGACACCGATGGCTACTGGCTAATCTTTGGAGAGGCGTTAACCGAAAAATTGGTTGCCGACGGAATATTAATTCAGCCCAATAACTACGGACCGAACTGGCAGGAGCAGCGGCAGAGAGTTCTCGAAAGGGATGAATATCGTTGCCGAACCTGTGGCACGGAGGGGAGGTCGGGTCAGGGGCTACATGTCCATCACGTCAGGCCGTTTCGGGAATATGGCTATGTACCCGGCCACAATGATACATACCTCTTGGCCAATGCTCTCGACAACTTGGTAACCTTGTGTCCCAGTTGCCATCGTCGGGCAGAACAAGGCCAGCAAGCCCGATCTGCCTTGGGAGGCTTGGCTTATGTTTTGGGCAATCTGGCTCCGCTATACTTGATGTGCGACCCAGGAGATATCCAGGTTAGTGCCGAAAGCAAAAACCCCATCACCCAAGCACCAACCATTGTCGTCTACGAACGTATCGCGGCGGGAGTTGGGTTTAGCCAGCGTTTGTTTGAACTTCACGATCGTCTATTGGGTTCGGCCGCCGAACTAGTTACCGATTGCCGGTGTCGAGATGGTTGTCCTGCCTGTGTCGGTCCGCCAGGGGAGATTGGTCCAGAAACCAAAACTGCTACCAGCCTTCTATTAAAGGTGTTGTTAGAAAATCTCGAACGCATCTCCGGCAATCAAAATGACCAGGATCCCTTTTGACGACTATGGTGGGCATGGACAAGCGCTTCACTTTGCCCATGCCAATGCCTATCCCCCAGGTTGTTATCGCCAATTGCTTGAAACCCTGGCTGTCAAGTATCGGGTGACTGCGATCCATCATCGTCCATTATGGCCAGGCAGCAGGCCAGAAGAGATAAGCAATTGGCAGGCTATCGCGGAGGATTTGATCCGATTTTTTGACCAGGAAGGGATGCATGACGTTATTGGGGTGGGTCATTCCCTCGGTGCTGTGGCCACTAGCACGGCTGCCGTTATGCAACCAAAACTATTTCGAGCCCTTATCTTAAT
>DOXE01000212.1 GCA_003519205.1 Chloroflexota bacterium | reverse complement strand
TCCTCGCCCAGACCGACCTCGGTGCCACCTACCTTAGAGGTGTAGCCCGAAATGAAATGATAGACGGCCTGGTCTGGAGTCAGCCTGGCGATGGGGGGCATGACACCCTGGGCATCGCAGGTTAACAAGATGATGTTCTTCGGATGGCTGCCTCTTTTTTCAGGCACGGCGTTGCCGATGAATTCCAGGGGGTAAGAAGCGCGGGTGTTTTCGGTAATGGCATTGTCGTCGAGGTCGATCAGCCGGGTGATCGGGTCGTAAATGACGTTTTCCAGGATGCTGCCGAAGCTGCGGGTGCAGGCGTATATCTCCGGCTCGGCCGTAGGCGACAGCTGGATCACCTTGGCATAACAGCCACCTTCAAAGTTGAAGACTCCATCATCGTTCCAGCCATGCTCGTCATCGCCGATGAGACCACGTGATGGATCGGCCGAAAGGGTCGTTTTACCAGTGCCGGAGAGGCCAAAAAAGAGACCCACATCGCCGTCGTCCCCTTGATTGGCAGAACAATGCATAGTCATGACACCTTCCAGCGGCAGAAGATAGTTCATGACGGTGAAGATAGATTTTTTGATTTCACCACCGTAAGCTGTATTGCCGATGATGGCCAGACGCTGCTTCAAGTCGAGCAGGATAAAGGTGCTCGAGCGGGTCCCATCAATCGATTCAAAAGCCTGGAAAGAAGGCACGTCGATCACAGTGAATTCAGGCACATGCAGACGATATTCCTCCCGATTTTTGGGCAATAAAAACATATTGCGAGCGAAGTGGCTGTGCCAGGCATATTCAGTCACGATTCGAATAGGAAGGCGGTATTCTGGATCGGCTCCGGCATAACAATCCTGCACGAAAACATCCCGTCCTTGGAGGAAGCCTTGCATGCGGTTGAAAACTTCGTTGAATTGTGCCGGGCTGATCGGCCGGTTGTATTCCCCCCACCAGATGTGATTTTCGGTGTCAGGTTCGCGAACGACGAATTTGTCTTGAGCGGCACGGGCGGTGTGTTTGCCTGAATCTACGATGATTGGCCCGCTTTTGGAAATGTGGCCTTCTCCACGAAACACAATCTCCTCATAAAGTGATTCAGTGGGCAGATTCCAATAAACTTCCCTCAAATTGCTTAGGCCGTGATTCAACAGCCCATAATCGCTGCTAAGCGCGGCGGCCTGGTTTTCTGATGGAGACTTGATATTTAAAAGGTTATTGCTCATAGCCAATCCCTAATCAACTTACGATCGCCAATATAGATCTCGTTGGGCGCATTGGGATCCAATGCCCACTTCATTCGCTCAACGCCCTCCGTGATATCCTTCACCGAGCCAGCATAGCTCAGTCGCAGATAGCCTTCCATACCGAAATCTTTCCCCGGCACGGTAACGACGAGGGCCTTTTTCAAAATGAAGGTGGATAGCTTGACGGAGTCCTGCCCGTACGCTCTAAAATCTGGCAAACAATAAAAGGTGCCGGCTGGTTTGGAAACCTTAATGTCCGAGAAGGTTTGCAACTCTTTCATCATGATATCTCGATTATTCTGAATGGTCAGACGCAGATTTTCTACCAGGCTTTGCATACCGGTTAAGGCCCCTTCGGCTGCGGCCTGAGAAACAACGGGTGGGCAGCTCGTGATCTGGCTCTGAACATTGGTCATAACTTCTACAAGCCGGCGATTGGTTACGGTCCAACCGATACGAAAGCCAGTCATCCCATATAATTTCGAAACACCGTTGACCACGATGAGACGCGTATTCTCGATATCATTATCCGTAAATTGGTAGGGGGAGGGCGGGTGCTGACCGTCGAATACCAGGCGATGGTAGATGTCGTCCATGATCAGGTAGATATCTTTCCGCTCGCAGAAATCGACAATCTCGGCGATGAATTCCTCGGAGTACATCCCACCAGATGGATTGTTAGGGCTATTGATGATGATAGCCCTAGTGTAAGAGCTGACAGATTCTTCGATTTCCTCCATTCGAGGCTGGAAGGTGCCGTCTTCAGGGGTGACGATCACCGGGATCCCGTAAACCATCTTGACCATTTCCGGATAGCTCACCCAATATGGAGCTACTAAGATGACCTCATCCTGCGGATTAACGATGGAAAACAGTATGTTGTAAATGGCTTGTTTTGCCCCGGTAGAAACGATGATGTTTTCAGGTGAAACCAACCGCCCGTAATTCTCTTCGGTGTAGCGGATGATGGCTTTCTTAAGAGAGGGCAACCCATCGGTCGGGGCATACTTGATATCGCCCGCTTTCAATTTCGCGGCCGAGCCGAGAATGGCCGTAATAGGCGCCTTATTCTTGGGCTCCCCACCACCCAGGTGAATCACTGGTTCTCCCTTCACCCGTAACAATCGAGCCGCCTCGTTGAGTGCTAATGTAGGCGACTCTTCAATAGAGCTGGCGAGCTTACTTATGCTCATGTGCCGGTTAACCTCCTAATAAAAAAAGACTTTGGACGAATGTCTGCGGTAGGTGCAATTACCTCGTAATCTGGATGCAAACGTCCAAGCAAATGCGACAATTATACTAATGTGTAGTCTTTACATCCAGGGCAATTTGTGAAATCGTGGATAATGGAAATTTCTTACCCGGTTTACTCCAAGATTCATGGCTGAGGAATTAACGCCAACAGCGGCCGAGGGTTTAATTGCCTTCCAACCACAAAACCTGGTAAGGCTCAAGGGTTATATGTAATTTGGAGTTTGTGGTCTTGAATGGGCGCTGGCTGATCAGGTCTTTCAACGGAGTTCCCTTCGTGAAAGGTAAATGACGTATGTCTAACGCTACAACATGTGATAGCGATGTTACATTATGTAGACAAATAATGTGTGTGAACCCATCAGTGGATGAACGCAATAGACAGAATACCCCCTCGTGGCAAAATAAGACTCTTTGCGGGCCATTGGGGTGAAAAGCAGGAGATGACTTACGTTGCTCGATCAGGTGGTGATAGCCACGAAATACAGCATAACGTAANNGCGGCCGGATCGGCCAAGGCATCCATAAAATTGATATTTAATTCATAAGGGCTAGTCGAACCATCAAGGTTCGTCTTGTAAGATACGAACCCCCCTAGAGCTTCTGTTCGTTGGCCCATATCCGCAATAGCGCCTGGACTCAAAATGCCCTTGGCTGGCGTGATGCCAATGCCGTCATGAGATGCTAGAAAGTTGAAGAAGGTGACTTGATCGCTTGGAAGCCTAAGCGAATCGGCCCATTTCGAAAGAGTTTCTGAATTTCCTGTGTGAAAGGCATTCAAGGTCAAGGGGGGGAGCGAAAAATTGTAGACCATTTGGGCTTCATTCGTTCCATCGCCAAAGTAAGATACATTCTCTTCGTGGGGAACATTGGTTTCGGTGATGATGGCTACACCCGGTGCAACGGCATCAAGCACTTTGCGCATGAGTTGGATGATACGGTGTGTATGTGGTAGATGGATACTAGGTGTTCCGATCTCTTTCCAAAGGAAGGCAACGGCATCCAGGCGTATAAACTGTGCACTTTGGGCGACATAGAGCAAAAGGATATCTACGATTTCCAATAACAAATCCGGATTGCGGTAGTTGAGATCGATCTGGTCTGAGCTAAAGGTAGTCCAGACAAGTTTTTCAACAGGATCACCAGCGGCTGTTGTCTGTTGTACCGGCGTTAACAAGGGCAACGTGCGCGGCCGGAAGACTTGGGAAAGATCTGTGCCAGGTTCTACCACAGTGAAAAAGTTGCGGAATTTAGGATCGTTGTTTAGGAATCCTTTAAACCACTCACTTTCGGCCGATATGTGATTGATAACGGCATCAAACATCAGCCTGAAATGTCGATTGATCTGGTGAATATGGCCCCAATCACCTAACTTTGGATCGACAACTTTATAATCGATGACTGAAAATCCGTCATCAGATGAATATGGGAAAAAAGGTAGGATATGAATCGTGCTGATTGTGTTGGCTATGTGTCGTTGGAGGAAATCGGCCAAGGTAAATAACGGGGCTTGGCCTGGTGCACTAACCATATCCCCATAGGCGATCAGGATGCTATCTAATTCGCTCACGCGCCCGGTGACCGGTTGTTTGGCTAATTGAGGGTGTTGGCTCCGGAAACGAGCCAAAGACCGCTTCAGGATTTCAAACGTTGGTTTGGCTTCCTTTTCCCCATAAAGGAATTCCAAATCCTCATAGATGGCTTGCTCCAATCCGTTCATCGGCCTTTTGTCGCCAACTGTGGCTCGTTTATCGATTTCTACCGAAAGGTCACCGCAAGGATTTTAGAGTGATTTGGTAATGGTTAATTGGCCACATCAGCCAATAATCTTTCAAGATAACCTCGCAGCGCCCCTAGGGAATAGTGTTCGACCCCAACCTGAAAATTATGCCCGACCGTATCCTGGCGCAGTTCGTTATTCGTTAGTAATTCTACGGCCTGATCGGCGGCCTCTTCGACGATTTCCGGATTTATCTGGGCCAATCCTTGAGGGTCATGACCATATAACTCGCTGCCAAGGGAAACGGCTTTTAACCCGGTGGGTTTAATATCGGTCGCGTATACCGGGTATTCAAATAACATGATAGGCAGGCGAGCTCCGATGGCCTCGAGCAATTGGTTGCCCCAGCCTTCCCAAAGACTGGGGTAGGTAACAAAGTCGGCGTAGACATAGGTGTCCCACAAGGAATAGAATTTCTTGCCTTTGGTGATTTGCCGGCGACCGGCAATATGGTCACCCACAAATAGCGCGTCGATGCCACACTGAGCCACTTTCTCCTTGAGCTGGTTGAGGTAAAGTCCGGTCAAATCATCATATGTATATCCGGCGATCACAAGAACAATGCGACTATTCTCGGTAAATGGCCGGCCGTCGTATAAGCCTCGCTCCTGCAGGATTGCTCTTCGCTGCGGCGTGTCCAAGGCACGGACAAAATCGATGGCTAGTTCGATTCCTTTGCGGAATACAATTCGCGTGGCCTGCAAAATGAAAATATCATTTTCGCCCAGTCCAATCCGGGCTCGAAAATCTTGATTGTACTCGTCAGGCTCCCAAGGTCGTGCGTCAAAATCAAAAACATTCGGGATGACGACCGATTGGATTCCTTTGCGATCATGGAGCTCTTTCTGGGTTAAACTATTGATAACCGCGTGACCAACTCCATCACGGGGAGGCAGGTACTTGTCGGACAGCTCGACAGCAGCTGAACATGTAAGGGCCACTCCATCCACACGTTCCCAGTAGAAGTCGTGATTGTGAGCAATGGCGGGCACGCCCAATTTTTGTCTCACTCTGGCTAGGGCAATGGCGGCCGGGGGATTGGCAGCTACCGACCAGATATTTTGCGGAATGAGTAGATCGATTTTGTTCTCTGTAACGAAGGCTTGTAGCTTTTTCTGAATCACCTC
>DOXE01000049.1 GCA_003519205.1 Chloroflexota bacterium | reverse complement strand
CGATTCCTGTCTTTAACCTTTGGCATCATATTGTTGATCAGCACCTATGGGCTGACCAGAGAGGTGTTTCCCGAAATTCCCCAGTTAGCCTGGATGACGACGCTGCTGGTGGCAGTAAACCCACAGGTTCTATTCATCAGTAGTGTTGCCTCGAATGATATCCCGGCCGCGGCTTTGAGCGGCGTCACCCTTTGGCTATTGGCCATATTCCTCCGACGGGGGCCAACAAACTGGCGGGCGGCTGGCTTGGGCCTTGCCTTTGGACTCGCCCTTCTAACCAAAACCAGTGTGATGGCTTTGGCCTTGCCTATTGCGATAGCTCTTGGTTGGTTGTGGCTTTCCGGCCGGCAGTCTTTTNNTGGATGCTGTATGATTCACCTCTCGGGTTAGGAACACATGACCGGACGGCCTGGGCCATAGGAAAACCAGGAGCCAAATTGCTTACACCTTATGCGCGTTGGCAGGATGTCTTTAGATCCTTCTGGGTATCGTTCGGTTGGGGAACGATCAGGGCAAGGGTTTGGTTATACAACATCCTATTTGCCCTTTCCGCTATTGCTGGATTGGGGTTAATCATGGCTGCCTGGCGCTGGCTGCGACGGCCGAATCACACGATCACGGTTACAATCATCTTATTAGCCCTTCTAACGTTATCCATAATTGCCGTGGCCTTTGCTTTGGAGCTGTGGATGCGCCGGGTCGTCGCTTCTTACGGCCGGCTCATGTTTCCCGCCTTAACGGCCATCGCGGTGCTGATGGTCACCGGCTGGTATAGCCTCCATTCCAAGCTACCCTATATGGCCACTGGGGTAATCGCACTCATAGCTTTGACTGCTCCATTTTGGCTCTTGAAACCGGCCTTTGCGATGCCAACACCGCTGGATGAGGCCGAGATTGCAGAGTTAGAACCGGCCATCGGCTGGCGCTTTGGTCCTTCGGTTGACGAGCCTGTCGCAGAACTGATCAGCGTGAGACCACTCGAGGAATCGCGTGAAGCCGGTAGCATGATGATGGTCGAAGTTTGTTGGTTAGTTTTGGCTCAATCGGAACGACCGTACAGTGTTTTAATCCATGTTATTGGCCCCGAAAATCAATTGATAACAAACCGGCGAACCTATCCGGGATTGGGACATTATCCAACGACAATCTGGCAGCCCGGCGATGTCTTTTGTGACACGGTTCGATTAATCGTGTGGGAAAACGTGCCGGCAACGCTTGTTTATAAAATTGAAGTGGCCATGCTTGATCTAGAAGAAAACATGCGTATTCCAATTTACGATGCCCTGGGCAACCCAGTGGAGGTTGCTTTCGCGGGTGATATATTGATATTTGCCAAAGATTCGCAAGTGCCTTTTACGACATCCCAGGAAAATGGAGAGGCCGCTCAAATTGTTGATTATCAATTACCAGAAGAATGGCATGTAGGAAAGGATCATCACCTTACCCTTCAATGGGGCGTGTTAAGTAGTCTGAGCCAAGATTACCAGGTATTCGCCCACTTACGAGATCCANNGGTGTTCGCTTCGGCAGCGAGTATCTACTGGGCTCCGTCGAGGTTCAACCATGAGCGCGTCCGAGATTCAGGGACGGCGACTACCGGTCGCCAACCCCAGGTCTCGATTTTGGACTTTACTTCTGATTCTGGTGCTGCT
Source organism: Chloroflexota bacterium (assembly GCA_003519205.1). Taxonomy (GTDB): domain Bacteria; phylum Chloroflexota; class Anaerolineae; order Promineifilales; family Promineifilaceae; genus UBA11865. Next base: position 4,904 of record DOXE01000049.1, on the reverse strand, counting down.
CCTGGGTTTTGCATTGCGCATGCATAACCTTGAGGGACAGTCAATGTGGAGCGATGAGGGATTAAGCCTCTACCGGGCACGTTTGTCCCTTTCAAATATTAGCCAGAATATCATCACAGTCGATGGCATTGACACACGGGACACAAATCCGCCATTCTATTTCATGCTTTTGCATTTATGGCGGAATACAACTGGCGAGACGATCTTTGCGCTTCGTTTCTTAGGGGTAGCCATGGCCACGTTGGCTGTTCCATTGATCTATGTGCTAGGAAAGATCACCTTTGGTCACTATGCTGGGTTCGTAGCCTCCTTTCTCATGGCCATTTCGCCTTTCCACGTTTGGCAAACACAGGTTCTCCGCAATTACGGAATGCTTTTAACCCTGAACCTATTGTCTATCTATGGCTTGTTTCGATTCATATTGTCAGAGCCCGGGCGACGGCGGATAATATGGCTGGTTATTTGGGCAGGGGCTGCGCTCATAGGGATTTATACTCATTATTTTAGCTTCTTCATCTTCGCCTTCGGTTTGCTTAGTCTGGTTCTGTTTGCGTTGCATCAATGGGGAATCAGGCACTTGGCCCAACAAAGATGGCTATGGGCTGGTTTGGTTCTGGCCTTGCTGGTAACCCTACCCGCGTTGTTTATTTCAATAAACCGTTTCCTGGCTGGAACGCAAATCGATTTTTACTTTGTTCCTATCCACAAGGTCATTTATCAGGCAGCCAGCGCTTTTAGCGTGGGAATGGATCCGAGCCTGGTTCATCCCTGGTGGCGCGTGGTACCGGCAGTTTTGCTGGCCATTTTGGGCATCATCATCGGCTGGCTCACCCGGCGTCGGGCAACGCTGCTTTTACTTGGCTACCAACTAATTCCCCTAGGCCTATTACTAGGTCTTTCCCTAATAAACCCGCTCTACAATGGTACACGCCATCTACTGATCGGTTTGCCGCCCTTTCTGCTGTTTGTGGCTGAAGGTGTCGTAAGCCCTTTACAGAAAATTCGCCGGCCAATGACAAAACACCTCGACTTCGTCTGGTCACTCTTTGTGATCGTGTTAGGCATCTTGCTGGTTGCCAGCCAGGTCGACTGGTTGCATGTTCAATTCACATCGCCCCGGCTGGTCCGTGATGATGTACGCGGTGTTGCCGAATACCTGAACACTTATGCCGGACCAAACGATCTTATCGTGGTCCATGACACCCTGATAAGATTCACCTTTGATTATTATTATCATGGATCTGCGCCCGTGACCTCCATCCCGCTTTATCACCAGGTCGATGCAAAAACCGCTATTGACAACCTGAGGAGTGTCGTCGAACCCGGTAAACGGATCTGGTTTCTGAAGGAACCAACACCCCGAAACGGAATTGAACGACAGGCATTGACCGAGTGGATCAGGGAGAACTGGCCGGAAGTGTTCGAACGCTTATTCCCGTGGATGTGGCTCGAGGTGGGGCTGAGTGCCTTTGTGCCAGAGCCGGAAGTGGCAAACATCCCCTCAACAGCGGCTTCGAAGGAAATCATCTGGCCCGGCGTACTGCGGATGGAGGGCTATGAAATACCGGCCGAAGCGACTTCCGGAGCCGACTTGTGGCTAACCTTTTACCTATCCCAACAGCAAGCTGAGGCTAAGGAGCACACGCTGTCTTTTCGCTTTATCGACGAAAAAGGGCAGGAATGGGCCCAGGTGGACAAGGTAATCAAGAGTGGCTTTCCACCACTCACGGACAAACCTGGTGAATTGATGCGCTACGATCAGCAATTGTTACTCCCGGCCGGGCTGCCACCAGGCCAATACCAGGTGTGGCTGCGCCTGTTAGACACAGCCAGCGGCCGGACTATTCTCCTTTCGAACGGAGAGCCTGACTTACATCTATCGGAGCTGGCCGTAGATGCAGCTTCCTGCGGAGAAAATAGCGACCAATTTAGGGCTCGTTTTGTGTCAGGGAGCCGGCTGGGACAGGAGATTGAGCTACAGGCTTATGATTGGCCAGAGGAAGAGTACAGGCCAGGCCATCTACTGCCACTTAAATTATGGTGGTGTGCCCGCCAAAATCCGGAGAGTGACTACCTGCTACAACTACGGTTGATCGACCAAGATGGACGCACCGTGGCTGATTCTGAAGAATCGCTCAGCCGATTAGATTATCCGCCAACTCAATGGCAACCCGGCCAACTGATATTGGGACAAAGTAGCATCATGATCCCGGCTCAGGCAGAAAAGGAACAATACGAGCTCTTTCTATCTCTTATCGAGCCGGATACCGATGTGGAGCTACCAGTTGGGTGGCCACTTGGCCGCCGTTCATTACCACTGGGTACGGTGAGGGTCAAGCCCTGGTCGAAAGAGACTGAGTTGCCGCCCATTTCCCATCCACTCCGAGCGGACTTTGGGCAGCCGCCGCTGGTTGAATTTCATGGCTATGAAACCTCGACGATAGAGATCGCGCCCGGCGACTCAGTTGATATCAGCCTGATCTGGCGATCGGCTGTGGAGAGTATTCCTGCCAGCTACACCGTATTTCTTCATCTGGTTGATGAGCAGGAGCAGATCCTGGCCCAGGGCGATGGTCTGCCTATGGGCGGCTTCCGACCGACAACAAGCTGGCGCCAGGATGAAGTCATCGTCGACGACCATGCGCTCCAGGTGCCGGCCGAGTTGGCCCCGGGAATCTACAATCTGTGGGTCGGCCTCTTCGATCCTGCCACAAATGAGCGGCTACCTATCTTCATCGATGGCGTGCAACAGCTGGATGACAGGTTGTTGTTAGAAATGGTACAGATAGGGAACTAAATTGGCGGTGGAACTCTCGACAAACCAACGATGGGCCTTGCCACTTATCATCTCNNGCGTCGGATGAATATAAGCATTATCCGGTCGTACAATATGTCCAAACCCAGGGCAAATATCCGGTTCTTGAACCTGACAAGCCCGGGCTGTGGTTGCAGGAGGGAGCTCAGGCGCCGCTTTACTATTTCATAATGGCCGGTCTAACTGCCTGGATCGATAGTGGCGATCTCGAAGAGATACACCAGATAAACCCACACGCCTTCGTTGGCAACCCCAATCAAATAATGAATAAGAACCTGATCCTCCACCAACCCGAACGGGAGGCATTTCCCTGGCAGGGAAGCATCCTGGCCGTCTATCTGATTCGCCTGGCCACGATAGCTTTCGGCGTGGGCACTATTTTGGTCACCACGAAACTAGGTAATCTTCTTATCAACCCCCTGGTCGGCCTATTGGCAGCAGCTTTGACAGCCTTTAATCCCATGTTTTTGTTCGTCCACGCGGCCGTCAACAATGACGCCTTGTCAATCTTCCTGGGCAGTGTGGGCTTGTATTTGCTCGTTACCCTGTGGCGGGATGCGCCTGATCCGCGCCGTTCCTGGCAACGCTACCTCGGTTTAGGTTTGATTTTAGGGCTGGGCTTATTAACCAAACTAAGCCTGGCCGGCCTGCTGCTATTAACCGGTCTGGCCCTAGCCTTATTAAGCTGGCGCCACAAAAAGTGGGGGTATTTGATTATTGGCGGTCTGATCGTGCTCCTGGTTGCCTTAGCCGTCGCCGCCCCCTGGTATGTGCGCAACACAAGGGTTTACGGCGATCCGACGGCGATGGGTGTTTTCATTGAAGTCCAGGGAACTAGAGAAAATCCTATCACCTGGCCGGATTGGGTCGGTGAATTCGGGACCTTTTATCGCAGTTTCTGGGGGCTGTTTGGTGGCGTCAATGTTGCTGCACCCAGTGCTTTCTACTGGATATACAATGCCGTTTTCGTCGCCGGCATGGCAGGATTCGTCCTTTGGTTGTGGCGATGGCGCAAGAAATCGTCCAATTCAGAGGATGTGGCCAAAGGCACCAAATCCGGAGAACAAACAAGTTCGTCAAGCCAAATGCTCTTAGATAGTGGCTTATGGTTATTAGTTGCCTGGGTTAGCCTCATCCTCATTTTGCTAATCCGGTGGAATATCATCTCACCTGCCTTTCAAGGACGCTTACTCTTTCCGGCTATCAGCGCGCTCAATGTTTTGCTGGCCCTTGGGTTACTCAGTTGGGTCAGCACTGCAAGGCAGCGATCCCTGGCCCGACTCGTGGCTTTATTAGCTTTTCTGATGGCGGCCGCGCTGCCTTGGATTACCATTCGTCCGGCCTATGCCTTTCCGGAACCCCTGACGAGTGTGCCTGAAGAAACAAAGTTTGGCCCTATCCATTTTCCCATTGATGACGGCGAGATACAGCTGGTGGGTGTGGAAGTGCCACCTGGCCAGAGCGTGGCTCCCGGCGGTGACCCTATCGNNGAGCGCGATCTATTGAGCGCAGTTAACATCCTGGGTCGGAGTAGCCAATCTGTGGGCCACGTCAACCGTTATCCAGCCGGGGGAATGGTGCCGACAAGCCAGTGGGAAGCCGGGCAGATCTGGCGTGATGTTTACCGGCTTTTTCCGTCGGCCGATGCCACAGGGCCAACCCGGTTGAATATCCGCGCTGCTCTATATGATCCCACTCAAAAAAGCGACGTGCCTGCCTATAGCCCAGATGGTTTGCCAATCGATCTACTGTTGGTAGGTGAAGCCCGGCTGGAAGCCAATCAGCCGGAGTTTTCGGCGACCAACGAGTTGGACGTGGCCCTCGCCGACGGGATCCGATTGCAAGGCTACGACCTGAACCCAGAGTCTCCCAATCCAGGCGAAAGTTTGGAGCTGACGCTGTTCTGGCAAGCTATGGCGACGCCTTTACAGGAGTATACTGTCTTCGTCCACCTCCTCGATTCTTCCGGCAATCAGGTTGCCGGTGCCGATAGCCCTCCCGTGAACGGCGATTATCCAACCACCCTATGGCAAGCTGGGGAGCAGATCCTGGATGAACATACTATGCTGCTACCGGCCGACCTCCCCCC
>DOXE01000319.1 GCA_003519205.1 Chloroflexota bacterium | reverse complement strand
TAGAAGGGCAGAGTTACGGGTTGAGGTGATCAACCGGGGGTCTGTGCCGGATAGTGTCACTGTTCGAGTCCATGGCATACCGAGCAATTGGATCGTCTTACCTCCAGGTTTTGTTCAGGTACCTGCTGGCGGTAATGCCAGCATACCGATATTAATTCAGCCACCACGCCAGACTCAAATGCCAGCCGGCCGGCAACGCTTTCGAATTGAGTTGCGCTCCCAACAGAATCCAGAGGCTAGGATCGGCGAAAACGCCACACTAATTCTTGGTGCCTACCAGGCCTTTGAAGTTGGCTTAACCCCACAACAAATACAGATGCCTGGTGTTGCTCGCGTAACAATTCGAAATACAGGTAATTCCGTGTCCGAATATAGCGTTATTGGCCGTGATGAAGGCAACCAGATCCAGTTTTCGGGTGAACGTGGGCGGATAAGTCTGAAACCAGGCCAGACAGCGGCCGTCGAAATGCAGCTCGAGCCACGCAGGCGTGGCTGGTTTGGTGAATCTGAAAAAATTCGGTATGCAGTTGAAGTTACTTCTAGTAGCGGGAGCAGCCACGCCGTCAGAGGAACGGCCACTTCGGCTCCATTGCTTCCGATCGGAATCATTTATGCAGCCTTGTTTATCATTATCTTTTTATGTGTTTTGTCGGCCTTGTTTTTAGTCTTCCGGCGCGACCGCCTTCTGCCAGCACCGCGGCCGACGGAAGTAGACCAGGAAGCCGTTGCCCAGACCGCAACGGCCGTAACCGGTAGTACCGCAACGGCGGCATTTTCGGCCACCTCAATTGCTGCAACTCAGACAGCTGTAGGGGTCGTGGAAGGGGACCGGGATGGAGATGGTCTCGGTGATGCTCAAGAAGAGATAGTTGGTACTGATCCGGATAATCCCGATACGGACACCGATGGTCTCTTAGATGGCGAGGAAGTATTGACCTGGGGCACAAATCCACTCAATCGCGATACAGATGGAGATATATTGTTGGATGGCGATGAGGTTCGTACATATAAGACCGATCCAACCAATCCGGACACTGATGGAGACGGAATACCTGATGGCGTTGAAGTGGCAAATGGTACCAATCCACTTGATCCGCTCGATCCTCCACCAACCACGACGCCAACAACGACATTGCCGACAAGTACGGCGACATCCGCACCAACTACCAATACGCCAACTTCTACGTTCACGCCATCGCCTTCAGAGACGGCGACAGCAACGGCCACACCGACGCCCACCTCAACCCAGACTCCTACGCACACGCCGACGATCACACCGACCGCGACACTAACGCCAACGCAAAATGCCACAGTAGCGCCCATTCCGGCCTTTGGTTGTTCCAACACCTCCCCTACATTGGATGGTGTCTTTGATATTGCCGAGTGGGGGAACCAGCCCCTCTTTGCCTTCGCACCGGATGAAGATCCAACCCGTCGAGTCGAGGGCTATGTGACCTGGGTCGGGGACCAATTGTATTTGGCCTATCTCATCAGCGATCCGACGAATAATCCGTTGACTGATTCGTTAAAAGTCTACTTTGATGTCAACAATAATGCTGGCGATCCGGATATCTCAGACCGCTTTTTCCAGATTTCACGAGATGGCACTTTGACGGTCAGATCAGGAACCGGCACCAATGTTGATAATCTCGATTGGGACTCTAACTATGAAAGCGGAAATTGGCAGGCAGTGGTGGGTGAGCCAGCGGCCGAGCAATGGATCGTCGAAATGCAGATCGATACGCCAAATGAGATGCCCGAACTGCTTAATGGCCTGCCATTTGGAATGATGAATATCGTTCAATATACGGGAAGCCAAGGTATTTGGCCGGAAGGAGCCATCAGCAATGATGCTAGTACCTGGCAGACGATCCAAAATACCATCTGTCCTTGATGAATGCCGGGACCATTGTTTGTAACAAGAAGGTGAGTAACTTGAATGCTGGATTATAGCCTGCTAGAGACGAGTGAAATAACGATGAGCCAGTTGGTTGCGGATCTCACAGTGAATGATTTGCGACGTTTGACCGACGAGATGGTCGATAGAATGTTAGACATGATTAGCCATTGCGTGGATGGCGAAGTCACATTCGTCCCAGAAGATCCAGAGGCTTATGATCCGGCCGCCGAAAAAGAAGAGGATATCGATCTACCTTGGACTCTGGGGCATGTTATCGTCCATACCACGGCTTCATCCGAAGAATCGGCCGCATTGGCAGCGGAATTGGCCAGGGGAGTTCCCCACCGAAAGGGGCGTTCCAGAAGCGAAATTCCCTGGCAGAGGATCACTACAATCACACAATGCCAGGATCGATTGGAGGAAAGCCGGCGCATGCGGTTAGCCAGCTTAGACATGTGGCCAGATGAGCCTTATCTTAGCAACACATACATCGGCCGCTCGGGCGAAGAGGTTAATGCCATTGTCCAATTTGTTTATGGATTACAACACGATGATAGCCATCTGGATCACATCGCCGGAATTATCCGCCAAGCCTGGGCCGCCCGGGGGGACATAATTTCCTCGGCTGGTTCAGTCGATCAAAGCCGGTTCATCCTTTAGTTGGGGATCATGAATTCGGCAATATCGATTTTCACCTGAAGTTCGGTTTTTACACCGCCTCCCACTCCTCGTCTGCCCTTGACATTGGCCATCCGACACGAGTGAGCCCTCGACTTCAGCGTCCGCCTCTCGGGCCATTCTTACCAGGTCCATTAGATCGTCGAACTCGGTGTGGAAAGCTTCCACCAGGGATTCAGGATCGGGCACTAAACCGGCATCGGTAGCCATTCCCACGAGAACTTCGCCAGCATAGCTCAAAATGCTCACGCCCAGCCCTAGGCGGCCGGATTGGGGAACCCAAAACATGAGGCCTTTAATGGGCTGGCCGGCAAAATAGCGGATTTCCTTTGGGCCGGGAACATTCGTTATAACAGTTGTTGCTTTTGTTCCAAACAGGTTGACGACCACATCTTCAATCTCGGCCGGTGCCACTCCTATCGCATTTAGGATGCCAAAAGCAACGATGGCCTCTGGCGTTCCTTTAATACTGTCCATCCTGTTTTTTAACTCAAGCAGCCGGTCCAACGGATCGTCAATGCCAACTGGCAGAGAAAGAAAGACGAGTCCAAAGGCATTCCCCAAATTCAAAGGTTCTTCTGGCGGACGGAGATTGACCGGAATCACCGCTCGAAAATCCAATCCACCGGTTGGCTCACCTCGAGTTCGGAGATAACGACCCAGCGCTCCGCTGACTGCCGCTAACACCACGTCGTTTATCGTTCCCCTAGTTACCCGGCCGACGGCCTTCACATCTTTTAAAGCAATCGGCTGCGACCAGGAGCATCGCTTCATGACGCCCAGCTTTCCTTTGTAAGGTGTCACCGGATCGGGGCTTAGCAATAGTAGATGAGCCAGGGCAATTGAGCTATCTATCCCGAGTTTCATCGCTTCGGCGGTGCGTGGAGGATCGGTGAGCATTCTTAAGCTTTTCTGAAGCCACTTGTGACGCGAATTCCTGGGCATATGAGTGCGGCCTACTTTTAATGGGATATTATCTTTATCGTGGATTGCAGATGACGTTGCGATCCACGAGTCTTCTTCGTGCCATTCGTCTGGTTGGTCATCGGTCAGGCTAAGGAGAACGCGCATCAGGGCGATGCCGTCGGCAATACAGTGATGGAGGCGGCATAGCAAGGCACACCCTTCCCCAAAGTTTTCGACGAGATGGAATTGCCACAGAGGCTTTGAATAGTCTAGTGGCATGCTCATAAAATCGTTGACAAGCTCTTCTAGTGTCGATTGATCGCCTGGTGCCGGCAAGGCAATGCGATGAAGATGGGCATCGATATCAAAACTGGGATCATCGATCCAATAGCGCGGCAGAAATGACAGACGTGGTTGGATGACGCGCTGGCGAAATCGACGAAAGCGCAGCATCTTTCGTTCGATGACCAGCTTGATGGTCTCGAAATCCAGGGGCTGATCGAATAAAAAGACGCCGGTGATCATCATGAGATTCGTCGGGTCTTCCATTCTAAGCCAGGCAGTATCGACTGGTGAAAGGGGTATCCGGGTGTTTCTTGTTCGTTTCATGGCATGTTATCCTATGTTAAAAAGAAAACCTGGCAGATTTGCGAGTTATTACTGGGAGTGTGGATATTGTCTTGATGGCCCATGTGCATATTCTACCGCAAGAACGATGGCTGATGAAGATGTGGGTTTGAAACGACATGACTCGACTGATGACAGATCGACTACATGGGCAATCTACTCCAGTATTTGACACCTATATTATTATCATGGGATACGAAATAGCGAATGTAGGAAACAGGATCCGTTATGACAGCAAAAACGATTGCGATGCGTGCCCTGGATGCGAAAAATATACCATATGAAGTGTTTACCTATGATACGACTGTAAGGGATGCCACTTTGGTCGCCGATGAAATTGGTGTACCGCACCAGCAGGTTTTTAAAACCCTGGTCGTGGTTAGGGAAACGGGAAAGCCATTATTGGTGATGCTCCCGGCCGATAGACAACTCAATTTGAAAAGGTTTGCCAGGCAGATTGGCGAGAAAAAAGTAAAGATGGCTGGTCACAACCAGGCGGAAGAGTTAACGGGTTTACAGGTTGGTGGGATCTCTACCCTGGCCTTATTGAACCGTGGATTTGGAGTCTATCTTGACGAATCGGCCGAATCTTTCGACCAGATAGTTATCAGCGGTGGAAAAAAAGGTTTGCAGGTGAAGCTAGCGGTTCGCGATCTAATCGTTATCACGCAGGCGCGCTTGATTAATGCTTCTGATTAACCACTGGCATGTATCAACGAGGGTAAGCTGATATTTTCCTATAAGTCCTGTAAGCACCAGATTACCTCTTTGTTGCCACGATCAGAAAAAAGGGTAGGTGGGCAATCTGTTGAGTTGGACCTAAATTATCGGATCTCGCTATGATTTCGTGTAGTTCATCGTTTTCAGCGCCAGTCAGCGGAAGGTCCATCAGGAATTCGAAGCGTAATGGAGAGGGAGCGTCAATCCGGTCGAGCAGGTAGGTACTCACTTCAAAGCCGGCATTTGCTAGAAAAACAGGTAATTTACGGCCGATTGCCGGGTCAGCGGCTGATCTATTGAGAGCAGTAAGCCATAAATGTCGTGTAGCAATCATGTCAGGCCATTCGATTAAGCCTTCATAGTCGGGTTCGAGGACCACCAGGTTGCCAGCAGGGGCCAGCACTCGATTAATCTCCAAAATAGTTGTTTCAATCGGAGCCATCCATAAAAGAGAGCATTGGCAGAAGATNNCCACGGCTCCGGCGGACTAGCTCACCGGTGACCATACCGTAGCCGGATCCCAGATCTAAAACTCGTTGCTTATGTGCAATGCCGATTTTTCGGAGCAGTCGAGAGCGAGCGGGGTACAGCCACTTAGCTTGAGTTTCCAGGAGTTTGGCCGAAGGTAGAGAGCGGTCCTTCATCACTCTCAGCCCCGTGAGGGAAACAGAACAAGTTTGTTCAGGAAAGAAGGACTATTGGACTTTTTGGTTGCCACGACTTTTTATCGGCCGCCACCAGCGCAGGCGCATGCACAGGCACAACCAGCACAGGCACAAGCGCACCCGCCGCCGCTACTCGAGCCGCCGCCCGATGACGTGGACAATGCTTTAAAGACGTCACCCGTGACTTTGTCGACACCACTCAGGTTGACAAGGCCGGCTTCCCCTTTCACCTGCAGGGCTCCAGGTGCGATTGACGAAGCGAGATCACCCATCGTGTTTTCGGTCCAGCCAGCAAAGGAGGCGGCCACGTCGCCAACAGAAGTTCGGCCTCCATAAGATGGTCCGGAAGGTGCCCCTTTCTGGGATGGAGAAAATGTTGGGCCTCCTATCCGATCACTACTGGCGAAGGGCCTGACCCAAATCGGCCGGTAATGGTACCGCCGGGTTGTAAATACGGTGGGATAAGCATCATCGAGTAACAACCACTGCAAATGACGATCGAGATATCGCTCTCTTTCTGGGATCTCGCCGATTTGCTTGGCCTCATTCATCGCCCTGGCGATGACCTTTTTATAATAATCCTGGGTATCGGAGAGATCAAAGCCCTTCATCCGCTCGGCCGTATGTTGAATGAGCTTCTTCATG
>DOXE01000243.1:2097-5416 GCA_003519205.1 Chloroflexota bacterium | reverse complement strand
GTCTCCCGAATCACACCTTCATCGGTCATCAGGTTTATCAGGCGGCGCTCCAAGCCTGGGTGAATCTGGATCCATCCGCTATCGGGCAATATGGCGTCTGTCGGTCTGATCGTGGGAGCCATCGCCATAGGTGCAGGCAGACTAGTTATTTGAAGGCTTGGTGTGGCATCTGGCAATTGTGACGATTGGGATGGCTGGGTCCCAGCAAGGTCAATTAAGCCACAACCCAATAATAATAAGAACAATAATGGGTAAACGACCCTTTGCAATCGATTATTTATTGGCATGGATAGACCCGTATCAAAAGACTAACTCAGTGAGTGACTAACTTCTTTAGGGGTGATATGTGGAGGGAGTGGATTAATCCGATGTATCGGGCTGTTTTAAAACCAACTCAGTACGATGAATCTTTGCTGCCACTGGGTCGAAACCTAGAGCAGCCAATATCTCGTCAGGCCGGCCTGTCTTACCTGGCAATAGACTCAACCGCACTAACAATTGAATAGGACTTTCGATTCTGTCCATGATTTTTAGGTCAAGGATCAATGGGCGTAAGTCATAATCTTTACCGCGCCGTTCGCGTGGCAATTGCTTTGCTGTTAAGAGTTGATTCACCTTTTCTGCCAAGGCTTGACCATCAACTGGATCTAACAAGGTAACCAAATAAGTTGCCTCTTCAGGCTGAAGTGCCGGTTGTTTAAGTTCGATTTCATATAAATTGCGAATCTCGACGCCCGGCGCTGACTTCGGTGCCAGCGCTCGCCTGGAGGCCTCAGGATCGATTCGATCGAGTAACCAAATGTCGGCAACCTCGCAATCGCTGGTAAAGCCGAGCGGTAATGCTGAGGCTAACTGCATCCGTGGCCTTGGATTGTAACCCTGGGTATAAGCCAGTGGAATTTGGGCTCTATTGATCATTCTCTCCAGCGTCCTGGCCAGATCTAAATGTCCAATAAATCGAGCTGGTCCATCTTTGCTGAACTCGATTCGTAGCCGCTGGACGTAATTTGCCTTCATAAATAAGTAATTTTTTGAACTTCAGAGTTTTGCTGAGAACTGTAACTTGCCTAAGAGAACATGGCAAATAGAATATGGGAAATAGATGCGTAATAATCGATCCAGAGATTCTAAGGGCCCTTCTACCCTCAGACACCGTCGAGGATGTCTGAGATTATCACTTATCTTTATCCTCCTCGGACTGGTTCAAGTCTTCTTGGTTAGTTGTGAACGACCGGATCCTGATGTTACCGTGATATCCACCACGGCCGAGGCCGGCTTCGTGGTAATGGCAGAACAAGGTGGCGTAGGGAACCAAGGCCAAGTGCCGCCCCCCACTCCACTGATACATCGAACGATGACCCCTTTCCCCACATATTTTGGTACCCCAACACCCGATCCTACCCGCCAGGGACCAGGTGATGGTAGTTCCAACTACGATATTCACGTCGTCTCGCTGGGTGAAACATTGAGCCAAATCGCTCAAACATATGGCACCTCTGTCGATGACCTTGTGAGCATTAACAACTTGGGTGACAGTGATTTATTGGCGATTGGCCAGCAGATTCTGGTACCGGGAGGATCGACAACGGTGAGTCCTAGCTTCAAATCGATCCCGGATAGCGAATTGGTCTATGGCCCAGGGGTTAAGGGATTCGATGTATTCTCCGCGACCGCCGAGTTTGGTGGCTATTTATCGAGCTATCAAGAAGAAGTCGAAGGGGTGTTACTTGGTGGTCCAGCCATCGTTCAACTCGTGGCAGATCGCCAATTTGTGAATCCTCGTCTGTTGTTAGCCCTTCTGGAACATAAATCCGGCTGGTTGACCAATCCGGCGGCAATTGACGATGAATATCCCCTTGGCTATGTCAGGCAGGGTTATGAAGGACTTTACCAACAACTTAGTTGGGCGGCGAACAAGCTTAATCATGGGTATTATGGCCGGGCAGAAGGAGGACTTTTATCATTCGATCTGGCAGACGGGAACCGGATTAATTTTGCACCAGACATCAATGACGGAACTGCAGGAATTCAAATATTCTATGCCTCGCTGCCATCAGCCACCTATGAAAGCTGGCTTGCTGATGTGGGACCAGATGGATTTTTTGCAACATTTAACAAACTATTTGGCAATCCATTTGCCTATACTGTGGATCCTTTGTGGCCAGCTGATCTGGCTCAACCAGCCTTAAGCCTGCCATGGCCCGTGGGGGAGACCTGGTATTTCACTGGTGGTCCTCACGGCGGGNNGGGCAGACGGTTCAGCCTGGGCTGCCCTTGATTTTGCCCCGGAACATGAGCAGCTTGGTTGCTACCAATCTGAGGCCTGGGTAACGGCAATCGTCGACGGCTTAATCACCCGCAGTGACATGGGGGGTATTGTCATTGACGTAGATGGGGATGGCTTTCCGGGTACTGGCTGGACGATTTATTACCTTCATCTGGAATCAAGGGACCGGGTTCCAGCTGGAACCTATGTGCGAGCGGGGGATAGGTTAGGCCATGCATCATGCGAAGGTGGTTTCTCAAATGGCACACACATTCACATCGCCAGGGCCTATAATGGCCGATGGGTATCGGCCGATGGCGATCTCCCTTTCGTAATGGGAGGATGGATCTCTGAGGGATTGGGTAGGGAGTACGATGGCCTGCTTGTTCGTGGCGATGCCGTCAAAGAAGCCTGCGAATGCCGCGAGGAAAGTAATGCCATTTTGGCGGATTAGGCGATGAATTATCACCATCGCAGGATCATCGGACCTAATGGCCGACCACCGATTAAATGCATATGCAGATGATATATCTCTTGACCGCCATGTTTCTTACAATTAATGATTAACCTGTAACCATCTTCAGCAATCCCCTCCATTCTGGCCAATTTTTTGGCGACAAGCATCATACGACCGGCGAGTAATTGATCTTCGTCCGTTAAATCGTCTATTGTTGGAATGACCTTGTTAGGCACGATCAGTATATGAACTGGAGCGGCTGGGTTGATGTCTCGAAACGCGGTCACAAGCTCATCTTGATATACCATATCAGACGGTAATTCACCCCGTATGATTCTGGCAAATAGTGTGGTCAAGGATTCACCTCCGAGAAAAATTTGACCCTCTTTTCAAATAAATCTGTCCTAATGATTGTGAATGCAGCGCCGAATTCGCGCAACTTGTTATAATGGGAAGGACGTCAGATTAGTGTGCATAAATCAGTTTTTTTAATGTCAAGATTTTTCTTACAAAAGACGGTAATAAGGTTTTAGGAGCATATTATTGGACAAGCCGCTACGTAGTAAAACGTCGACGATTGATATATATATCAAGCT
>DOXE01000243.1:0-2066 GCA_003519205.1 Chloroflexota bacterium | reverse complement strand
CTTTCTTTTAATCCGGAATTAGCACCATGGGAGCTTCTGTTTCGGCAGGGCAGAAAATATGAATTGTTACCCCCTCCGGAGAGAGAAAAGATCAATCATCACCTGGAAGAGATAAAAGCCGTCTTGATCAAGGGTATGATTAGCGATCAATTACCATATATTGGTGTCGCCAGAAAAGTATTTGATATCAAAGATCTGCGCCAGATTCACCAGAGGCGAATCGGCCGGGGTAAGATTGGCGGGAAAGCCGCTGGCATGCTACTGGCCTGGAAAATCCTGCAACAACAAGACCCTGAATATGGCCCAGATATAAGCCAACAGATCGTCCTCCCAGAAAGCTTCTTCATTGGCACGGAAGTCATTTATGAATACAGGCTGGTCAACAATCTAGACCATCTGATGAACCAGAAATATCGACCTCTAGACGAGATCCGCGATGAATACCCGGCTGTCTATGAAGCTCATATGGAGGGACGTTTCCCAGAGAAAATCGTCAACCAACTTCGGGATGTTCTGGAACAAATCGGGCAAAAGCCGGTTATTGTCCGCTCCTCAAGTTTGTTAGAAGATAACTTTGGCTTTTCTTTNNCAGTTGATCGACTACGACGAACGAATGGCGATTATATTACAAACTGTTCGCGGCGAGCGATTTGGCCGTTATTTCTTTCCAACGGTCGCCGGAGTTGGATTCAGCCAAAATAGCTTGCGTTGGAATCCTAAAATCCGCAAGGAAGATGGTTTCTTACGTATGGTATGGGGTCTCGGTACCCGGGCAGTTGATCGTATCAGTAACGATTATGTTCGAGTTGTAGCCCTAAGTCACCCACAATTACGCCCGGAAACGACTGCCAGAGCCATCCGCCAATACTCCCAGCGATACGTTGATGTCATCGACCTGGAAGAGAATGCTTTCAAGACATTACCGGCTGACCAGGTATTAAAAGAGGTAATTCGCGAGGGTTATCCATATTCTCGTTTTATCGTTTCCATTGACCAAGGCGACTATATCAGAAATTTAGTTTCTACCAGCGGTTTAGAGGATGCTAACAATCTGTTGTTAACTTTTGATCACCTGACAAAGGATCGCAACTTTGTAAAACTCTTGCGCACGGTGCTGCATCGTCTTGAACGGGTATACGAACGGCCGGTAGATATCGAGTACACGGTTGAGATCGTGCCTGATTATCCGCAGCCATCTTTTCGACTACACATCTTGCAATGCCGGCCGCTGAGTATGCTAGATTTGGATACTATCGTTCAGATTCCCACCGATCTCCCGGATGAAGATATTGTATTTACCTCTTACGAACTTGTACCAACTGGTAAAGTAGAAGGAGTTCGTTACATAATTTTCGTAGATCCAACCGTCTATCGAGAAATCGGCGATCGGGCGATCAAGCTTGAGATTGGCCGGGCCATTGGACGATTGAATAAGGAGCTGGAGGACAGGTCATTCATCATCATGGGACCTGGCCGGTGGGGGAGTGCCAATATCGATCTTGGCGTGCGAGTCAGTTATGCAGACATTTACAATACCAAAGCTCTAGTCGAAATGTCAGTCGTCTCTGACGCTGGTGTCCCTTCACTTTCATATGGCACACATTTTTACCAAGATTTAGTCGAGACCGGAATTTATTCCTTGCCATTACACCTGGCAGATCCTCGCAGTAAATTTAGATGGGAGCTCTTACGAAGCGGTAAAAATCAACTTGCCCGCTTCTTACCTGAAGATGGAGAACTCATCCCATATTTAAAAGTAATCGACATTCAACAAGTGGCTGAGAGTCGTCGATTAACGATCCTGATGGACGGCTCCCGGGATGAGACAGTGGGTTATCTTGTTACTGGCAACTGGGACGACCAGCCTGATGAAAAAGGAACCATCTCAACGTTTTAATGGTTTCTATCCTAAAATTAACCACCATCGTCAGATTATCCACCGCCTAAAATAATAAACCCAGTTCGAAACAGTAGGCAGCTTAATTGCTCCCCCGATCCTTGCTTACGCTCAGATAGCCCTGAAGATAGATTTACAGACTATAGCCTTGAAAGGAAAACCAAAATAC
>DOXE01000440.1 GCA_003519205.1 Chloroflexota bacterium | reverse complement strand
GACCCTTGACAAAAGTGTGTCCTACCCTGTCGAGATTGATATAGCTCCTCGATATTCTACAATCATCAAAACCGGTGACATTTTCCGTACGAAGCCACATCTCAATGCTGAATAGCTGCCTTTATCTATGGTGCAGAACAATCCGGCAAGCGATTCTCATTGTCGACAGCCAGTTTGAAGTTTGTGTACAAGCCCGGCGATGCGCACGAAGAAACGGTTTCTAACCTGTTGGATGTGAAGCGCCTCAGCATGCTCGACTATGGCCTGGTCTCTGTCGGCGAAACGGATGGGTTCAACCTGGAGGGCATAAGAATTCGGATACCGGTTCCAGAACCAAGTTGGTGAACCAAACTGCACGTACTCGGAATCGATCGTTGAAATGTCTTGCAGGGCCATGCGAGCGCTAGCACCATGTTCACTGTTTTCGAGGCAAAGGGCTATATAAGCGATCCGGTAGGTGACCGGACCGGCATCGGTTAGTGGAACAGGTTCCAGATTATCTGGTTGCAGCTGAGTAGCGCACAAAAAGTGACCATAACAACACTGGATTGTGAAGCAATAGGGCAGCGTCATGAAATCTTTGATAATCCCGCGTATGGGCGCATCGATAGACTCCAGATCAATGTTCTCGAGAACGGATTGCCGGTCTCTTTCGAAGTTTGGGTTGTCAACGAACCTGCGCGGTGGCGCGAACGTCTCCATTTAGCCGGGTTTCTCTTTGTCGTCTAGCTGATAACTAGGGATGCTTATGCTGTTTGACGATTGTCTTCAGTTGTTTCCAAGCCCTGAAGCTCTATGGTGCTATCGAGTCCCGAACATAGATTCGAATATACTTGCCCAGTCTATGAACGGATAGCTTCCCAATTGCGATAATCTCCAGGTTTCAGACCATCCATTTTCCCCGTCAATTTGAAGAACCATGTCCAGAAGAACCCTGTCGTGCTGTAGTCCAGCTGATCACGGCATCGTAATCATCAACCTTTCGCGCGCTAGCCACAGGCTCAACCGCTACTTGCGCACCACTGTCTAGTAGCGTGTCACCGATTAGTCCAGCCACCTCAGCTGTCGATCCCGATTTGGTGTCGTAGACTACTAGGACTTTCTTGTACATCGCTATTACCCCCTTTGCTCATATCTCATTGCGATCCAACTCACCTCACAAGCGTAGGAGGAAGTCTAACCACGTTTCCAGGATTACTTCCCGGCCAAACGCAACAGATCCGTGTTAGACGGATGGTGTATGAAGCTCCAGAAAACTTCCTGCGGCCGGTAAGCCGTCTCCAACGACCGGCGAACCATGTATACTGTGCGCTGGAGATCCAACCCTGCCACAGGAACGGACTCCACGTTCCCCAGCTTGAGCGCCCAGTCAGCGGCCAGGGTAGAGACGAACGATACGCCAAATCCCGCCTCAACGGTACGGACAATTGCTTCAGCATTGCCTAGTTCAAGATAAATGTCCAGATCATCGTAAGTGATGCCGTGCCCGGCTAATTCCGTCAACAGCACCCGGCGCGTCCCCGATGTAGGCTCACGAATGATCATTGGCTCTTCAAGGAGATCGGCCGGTTCAACAGAGTGCCTTATCGTCCAAGGGTGATTGGCAGGCACAATCAGGGTAATGCGATCATTGAAGAATTCCTGGCATTCGAGGCCGTTCCGGCAAAGGTCGTAACTGCTGACAACCGCCAGGTTGGCCTCACCTTCCAACAATTGAGGGATGACATGCTGTGGTGTACAGGCCAGGATGCTCACCTTGATACCTGGAAACCGCCGGCAAAATCGAGCCGCCAATTGTGGCAAAATGAACTTGCCGGCTGTCGTACTACAGGCGATTCTGAGGTGGCCAACAATCTTCTCCTGTAGCGATGCCATCATCTCTTGTACTTCGCTGGCCTGGTGGATTAGTTTGTGGGCGAAGGGTAGTAACAGGCGACCGGCCTCGGTCAGCTTGAGTGTATGGCCGGTACGGGTGAACAATTCGACTCCCAGAGATGTCTCAAGGGCCTTGATATGATGGCTGACGGTCGGCTGAGTGAGATGCAACTGCCTGGCAGCCTCAGAGAAGCTAAGGCTTTCGGCCGCGTAGATGAAGGCTTTCAGTCTGGTCAAGTCAATCATGCGCTTCTCTCCGTACCATAGTGCTCGATGGTCACCAAACGATTTGACTAGGTCCTGCCTTCATATATTGTAACCTGAGCGTGACATAGCAACAGTACGGACACCAGCATGGCGAACCTGTCGAAAGCTCCCACCCTGTCCGACAACCTCTAGAACCGGTTGAATCGCGGTCACAACTGAACCGCACAAGATGTCAACCCCACGATCGAACAGCGCGGGACTGAGCGGGGTGCTTGGTCCAAGTAAGATGATCACCGCCTCAGCCGAGCACATTGCCAGTAGTTCATTAAGGGTGTGATTGATCAGGGTGGTTCCGCTGATGGCCACAACCTCGGCCTGCGGAAGGATCTCAACTGCTGACGACGCCGGTAGGTCACCTGGCCGCGGATTCTGCTCCAGGACGGCTAACTCCCCCACGTGTTTTCGCAAGCGATCTACGAAAGGGAAGTGACCGATCAGGGCCACGCGCTTGTCAGCGCCGTGAGTAGCCAGCACTTCCCCGGCATTCAGGTCAATCCAGGCGTCGGGCAGATGCGGGAGTAGCGCGTTGATCGCTGCCACGCCTATGCTGGCCTGGGTGGGATGGCCAGCTTTGGCCAGTGCAGCCAGCGCCGATCCTGGCAGGCCTTGCAAGTGACCGGCCTGGGGCACATCTGGTTGCCCATGATGATAGTGGGGCCGGGTCAATGTGGAGGCAAGCCCACAGCGTTGCCGGCCTTCGATCTCGACGACGACGGCCGTCCAGTGCAGGCCGATCAGAACGCTTGTTACGCGACCCTCGAGCAGCGTGCTTAGGATCTCATCCAGAATGTCCGATTGTGGATCATTCCCGTGATGCCTGGCCAACCTCAACCAACCTTCTCGACCACAAGGACAAAGTCCACGTAGTTGGCCGGAAATGGGGTTACGTTTGGAATGACCGCTACGACCTCGCCATCCAGACTGTTCAAGAACAGTTCCAACTTGTCTTGATCTTCGGTCATCCTCAACTTGAATTTGTGGGCCCTGTACTTCATCAATGTGATCTCCGCAAAGATAACCCGATTAGCATAATGATACCCGTAATATTGTTGGGATGTCAGTGCAGTCGCTCAGGATGATCTTCAATGCTGCCATCCATGAACGCTTGCACGGCAATGTCTATATCGGCGATATCCGTGAGAACCGGGCGTATCCCCATTTCTTGTAGACCCTGATAGGCACCCTGGCCCATACCGCGGGCCAACACGACCTGACAGTCTTTGATGCCTTCAAACATTCGCTGGTGTTTTTCTGCGCTGTGCCTGCCATAGCCCCGTCCGCGCGGGTCATTGTGATGCTCGTGTTTGTACACTCCTTGTTGCTGAAAATCTCGGTGACCGACCTTTTCCCGTACTTCTCGTTTGGTGATCAAATCGCCGTCAATGGTCATGACAACGTACTTCGACGCGCGTCCAAAATGGGGGCTGATTGTATATCCATCATCAGAAACAGAGGCTATTTTCATCATCACTGTACTTTCCTTTTCCGCATGTTTAGATTTAGTTGAAAGATCAACTAACGATTCATACTCCTAGCGCATTTATGAAGCATGCCAAAGCTTGCCAGCTTCTCCTTGCGCAGTGACTGCCTTGAGACTTCCATGGTATTGGGTGACTGCAACACTAGGCCCTTCGCCACCATGACCAGCTCGCACCGATAGCAGCCCCCAATATCGCGCCAAGCAACCAGCCAACTAGCGCGGCTAGTAGCGCACCCCAGAGAAACAGGCTAGGTGGACGAGTAACCAGAGCCATAATCGGAACGAAAACCGTTACGAGAATGCTCATCACAATCAGGCCAACGTACGCCCCAATGACCACGTTGCCGATCGTACCAGTAGCAGAATGGCGAACGGCTTGCTCGGGCATTAGCTCTGGTTCCAGGGTACCGATAACCAGACACACGGCAATCGCAGATATTGTGCCCACGACCGCTCCAAACACGGCGTCTTTTGCATAGCTTTCCGAAAAATGGAAGGATAGAAACACGACCGCAACTAGAATGGCGCTCACCGCACTGAACGACATCGTCTTCTTGACCTCCAATGTCTGTTCCTCAATCATGTTTCACCTTGGTCCTTTTGAGGACATGGCAAAAGGCTTAATCAGTTCCTTGACCCGTTTTGCCCTGGGGCGACTAGGCAGAACTGTCTACGGCTTGATTAGCTCGCTTCAGGTTCGAGTGCTGTTCTGGTCACCATTCCTGCCGCGACTTCTTCCAACGCTTCAACAATCCTGCCCGCTTCGTTCAAATTCACTGCGTCTGCTATAGGGTCTCCCTTAAGCCAGGCCGCGGAAAGCAGTGGGTCGTCATGAATCGTGCCGATAGGCTCGATCTGGTGTTCGGCCAACCTGTCCCAGACGTATCGTTCCGTTTCATCATCTCGGACCCGATTTAGTACAAATAGGACGTCCTTAACCCTGGCTTCGCGGTAAAGTTGATTCACCAAATCAACCATAGCAGGGTCCTCCAGGTGGGCCGTAGCGGGCGAGACACCAGCCTTTAGCTGGGCGACCATATCACGCATGTGGATAGCCATCTGGATGGCGGCGCTGGTCGGATCGACGACCACGATGATCCAGTCAAGGCTAATGATGTTGCCCCTGGCAGAGTCCTCGAATCCCGCCTTATAATCCACTAGGGTAACGGGCGTTTCATTGGCATAACTTGGCCTGAAATCTCTAGCGATTTTGGCGATCGGCCCATCACATCCGGCCCCGGGACCTTTGTCACCCATTTTGCCAGCGACGAAAAGGTGGATGCCCTCTGGGGAAGTTTCCTGGAAGGTTTTGGGGAGTTCATCGACAGAGATGTGCGCGCCCTTAAGCGGCGTTGGGTCGTCGACGGGACAGGTCACGAATCCGCCGCTGAAAACCATGCCGCCGTAGAAATCCAGCAGCGGCGTCGGGTCAGTTGCGGCCCCCAATGCTTTCGAAATCCCGACGTTGGTCGAATCAGCGTCTAACAGACAGACATCATAGCCAGTGTCCTTTAGCGCTTTGGCCAACAGAACGGCCACGGTGCTTTTGCCGCAGCCACCTTTTCCGAAGACTCCGATTCGCTTACCGTTAAGCACTCTATTTGGTTTGGTCGACATGTTGACATTCTCCAGATTGTTCAACACTAACTTATGGTTGTTTCTTCATAACTCGGCCGGTCGTGTCGCCTCCGGCCTGGAGCGCTGGCAAGACTGTGAGTCTCATTTGGATATTGGGCTAGGTCTGCGCACCAGAAGCGGGCACCAAAACGCTCTACGATTTGGGCTTTTCCAGACGCCTCCAACTCAGCCAACACGGCACTGATGTGCTCCGGAGCCCACGACGCCAATGTCCGTTCAAGTTCTTCCTGTCGCATCGGGTGACGGGCAATGATGCCCAGGATGGCATCCACAATGGTGTCACCACCGGTCAGGTCGAATGCACCATCTGCCGGATGGACGACTTTGGCAATGTCCCCCAGAATTGACAGGGCGCGCATCAGCCCTTCTTCGTCGGGCGGTTGAACCCAGGTCTCGGCCGGAGGACGCGTAGGTAAATTGATATGCACTTCATCAGGCCGGATCCGGCGCAAAACCGCTGCGATGTCTTTTAGTGCTTCTTCACCGTCGTTCAGGCCCTGTACCAACATCACCTCGATCCATAGCTGGCCACCATATTCATGGCCAAAGGTGATGAGTCCATCGACATGACGCTTAAATGCCACTTGCGGGTGCGGCCGGTTGATCCGGCGATACAAGTCCGCCGAACCCGCATCCAGTGACGGCATGACGGCATCGGCCAGCGACACTTCCNNCGGCCAGAAACACTTCCCGGCGCACCTCTGGAAGACATAGCAAGGAGCCGTTAGTGATTATTGCTACGGGCAGGTCCGTTAACTCTTTAACCTTGCCCATCAGCCAGCCCAGACCGGCATGCAGAGTGGGTTCGCCTGAGCCTACAAATGTTACCCAATCGATCTCACCAGGTCGGTAATGAGCCAGTGCTTCTTTCACCTGAGCCAGAATGTCATCGCGCGGGTAGTACTCGCGTCGCTCATTGGTCAAGGGCACGGTGCGGCCAAGCTGGCAATAGACGCAGTTCCAATTGCAGGTTTTGAGCGGAATTGTATCAATCCCCAGCGACTGACCCAATCGCCGCGAGGGTACCGGACCAAAGACGTATCGCATTCTAGAAAGGCACCTCCCATTCTCTGGCATCCTTCAGCCAGTCGCTGATCAATCGATTGAAGGCGTCTGGGGCTACCACATCCTGTCCTTGCCAGAAGGCCTGCGAACCCCGGAGGAACGATGGAGTACACATCTCGCAAACATAATCAAATTCAAGTTGGCGCCCATCCCTGAGGTGAAATACAAGTTTGTACAAGGCCGACCGCCGGACACGCGGCCGCAATTCAAGTTCTTCGTCCAGGGGATCTATCAGGCCGCGGATGATCTCCTTGTCAGAAAGGGTGAAGAGATCTTCGTAAGCTGATGAAGTGCTGTCAGTATCTGCCAGCCGGCGCAATACGCTGATCTGTTCGGTCTGGTCCAAATCGGCCAAGTCTATCAAATTAACTGCATCGGTTGGCGTCTCGAGAGGTACGACTTGAATCGGTATCGGCGTCACAGCGTCATTGAAAGGGGTTGCCGCTTGGCAAGCTGTCACACATAGGACAGCCGACAAGGCTATCAGACCGAACAGCAATCGCTCTTTAATCATGATGACTCCTGTAGAACCAACACCCGTCACCGGCATGTCTACAGCATGATGCTTAGCCAGATCCACTCCGCGGAGATGATGAAAGAGAGTGAGCAAATCGCCAATGTGACGGTCCGGTTCTTTCGCCACAACCAGGATAGGAACCCGAACCAGATCATCGAAAAGATTAGCGCCGATATCCAGCCCATATGGGACGTGAAGCCCAAACGATGTACCAGTAAGTACGTATGGGCCAACGAAAATGGGCCCATGGTGAACGGGAAGCACGAACGTGAGGCGATCGAGGCCATAAGCTCTTGCCCAGCAAGCATCAGCAAATGGGGTACGATCGCCAAGGCCAGGAACAACCAGGCGACAGGCGGTAGACATTTAATTTCCTCTTCGGAAAACTGCTCGTCAATGTTTCGCATTTTTCACTCTACCTGCGCTGCCTACGTATGCATCGCTTGTTTCACTTGGCAGAACCCTTTGTTGGCGCTTCTGGCGACCAGGATCATTAGCAGTGTCGTGACCACGGCCGATGACAAGCACCAGGCACAAATGGCCCTGATAGCGAATAGCTCTAGCACCGTCAGATAGACGGAGAAGCCAGTGCCAAAGATGGTCAGAATTACCAGGCTCGGCACAAAGAGGGCGCTCAAACGGTCAGGCAGGGATCTCTGTCCGATCCACAACGCAAACACTACCAAGTAACTTAGTGTACCAAGCACGGCAACCGGGATTCCCAACAACAGAGAATAAGGGCTGGACTGCACGATGTTGCACGCGCCGACCGGACCACAGACCGCCTCCACCTGGGCAACTTCCACGTAGGAGAGATACAAAGCCACGCCCAAGCCGATCAAAGCCAGGACTGGCACCGCCCACGACAGGGTGTAAGCTGCAGATAGGACCTTAGCTGGAAACAGTAACGGCCGGATGATCAAGCGTGCAGTGTAAATCAGCGCTATTACCATGCCGAATAGCGCCGCCGCGGCCAGGCCGAAGCCCACCGGATCGGCCGGAGGCAATTCGCTTTCTGATGTTATTGTTTCTCCGTCAACACTCGCAAGATAGCGTGCCGAGGGGGCCATTGTTGCTGCTTCACCTGTGCCGGCAGCCACATTCTCTGTGGCTCTCTCCGGCATATCTTCCCCAGAAGGAGTGGTCGTCGGCATAGGGACCGGCTTTGGATCTTGGGCAATGTTTTCCGATACAGTCGTCGCCGGCACTACCACCTCGGGCTTGAGGTCGGGATTGGCCGATGGCGATAGATCGGGAACGATGACTGCTAGATCTGGAATATCGGGCCAGCCAATTCCCCCGGCATCCAATCCATCCTCAACGAGTTTCGGGAAGCGGGCCGGAATTTCACCACTGCCAACCAGGACGACATCGCTAATTATCAGAGTGGGCACACCCATACGATTTTGCGGAACTTCAAATCGTTCGATTGCTTTCAGGTAAAGATCATTGCCGGCTGGGTGCGAGGTGTCGATTCCAATAATTTGCAGCCGATCGCCATATCGTTCCTGCATGGGGATCAAAAGCTCGTTGATGACCTGATGACAGTGAGGGCAGGTTGGGGAAAAGAATAGGACGGCTTGAACAATAGATTTTTCAGCTGTTTGGGCAACAGCTGGCAAGGGAAACAGTAATACTGCCAGGAAAAGTAACAAGGATCCTAATTGCGGAAGTGAGGGCGCGGCACAATCGCACAAAGCTTTACTTGGGTAAATCTTGATCCTTTCGCTACCACGCCCACTGGTTGTGTTTTGCTCATGCACCATCGTTCCAATCGCCAATGACCGTCACTTAAAACACAAAGGATAGTTCCGCAATTTGGGCAACCAGCAAGAATGATGGGGCGTTCATGCTCTCTACACCCTCTCGCTCATCCTATTTTGGCTGGCTCGTAGCATGAGTTGACACCTCTCTGTTAATCCGTTCTTAACGATGCGGTAGTAGATCGTTTGCCCATCCCGGCGTGAATCCAAAATGCCCATTTCTTTCATCAGGCGTAAGTGTTGGGATGTGCATTGTAAGGAGGCTTCTATATCTGAAGCGATCTCGCCTACCGACCTCTCCTGTTCCACCACTGACCACAGAATCATCACCCGCTTCGCATTTGCAAAGACACTGCAAATCGATGCCTGACTTTCGGCCCGAGTTTTTAGATCCCCATCCATGCCCGCAGCTTCAGAGTTCAATGTTCGAATTCCAATGATCCACTAAGCGATTCATCCCGTAGCCAAAGAGCATTGTGATGAGTAATGGCAGCGCCAGCCGTAGCAAGAACAAGGCCAACATTACCGCCGTTGCTTTAAAGGGGTTCATGAACACCACATCCACCAATCAAACAACCTGTACAATTTCGCGGTTACATACCTGCTTTAAGGCGGTCCTTAATTGCAGAATCGCTTAATTTCGAATTTCATTTAGTATAAGCATTCGGGGGGACGCCCATAAGTGATGTTCATCATGACGAGCATTGTACTTTTCGATGAAGTTCGATAGAAAGTTTCTATGGATGTCTTTTGGCCTGTTGCAGCACGAAATAGGCCCAGATCCGCAAGAAGTGGCAGGCACTAATTCACATCTTCACCGCGTTGAACGAATGGGTTGGTTTATTGGTGATCAATAGGCAGATTCTCGATGAGGTCAGACCTACCTGCACAGCGATGTGTGCATCTCCGATAGATCACCCAACACCGACACAAGGGCAGCCAGTGCTTTGATCAAACTGCCGGCTCCCCAGGTTGGCCGCTCATCCAGCTCCCAAACGAGCAAAAACCGGGGCTTGTTCAGCTGAAGCGGTCATCCGAAGTAGTCGATCGTGCACGCTCGTTGACGTCCTCCAGCCATCCAAGACGGACATCTGGCCTGTGGTCAAATTCCGGGACATATGGCTTGAGATCTAGAAGCGGCGTTCCGTCCAGCACATCGAGATCCTCTACG
>DOXE01000474.1 GCA_003519205.1 Chloroflexota bacterium | reverse complement strand
CCAAATATAGCCACTGGGTTGCTATACAAAAACGCCGTATATGCAATACCGATGTTAGACTGACATACAATCCTGTATCTTATATCCATATAGCTTTGCGCGGATACAATGTCGGATTGGCCTATCTTCAGGAAATCAAAATGGCCTTCAGCAAATGGCATTATGACTACGCCATTATGTGGCCTTATGATCTCATTAATTAAACTAATTGACTGAGAATACATCGAAGTCCATCTTTGCTACTGCGCCCTGAATTGGCGCTGCGCCATAGCTGCGAGTCCTTGTCATGCGGTTATATTCGCCGCCACCCAGCATCAGATAGCCAAAAGAGTCGCCAATGTGTGAATGCTCGTTCTTGTTTGGGGAATCCCTGAATCTTTCATGCCCAGCGCCTATTGCAATACGTTTGAAGTGATACCCGCCAGCCAGAGATTTCCGTAGCAGCTTGCAATCCCTGTGGATAATCAGCCCAGGTTTGCCAGCAATCAGCCTCTGCATAGGGGCAGCAGCAGCCTCACGCCGCACCTTGAAGTCGTTGCTTGCCGTTGGATTGGCCTTCAGGCCCAGCGTCCGCAGGTAATCGAATGCCGTAACCTCGTATATAGCATCCCTGGCCATACCAGCAGGATCGCCCCAGATCATGGTCTGGAAGCGAGGGAACCTGGTATTCAGTTCAGACAGCAGTTGCTGGCCAAAGCGCTCCAGCCCCATGTCAAAGGTGACGATCTCATGCAGGATAATCCACCGGCCATTGGGCAGGCGCTGTCCTATCGTGGCAGCAGGAGTAAGACCAAAGTCCAAGCCAACCTGTATCGGGATGCCAGGTTCAGGTTCAACGTCTCCAGACATCGTGTTATCGTCGTATTCCGGCCAGACGGGTCTGCCTTCTTGGACATAAGTGTATTCTCCTCCGGCATAGCAGCGAATCCAATCCAGATTCTTCCCGCCAAGCATCTGCATGTAGTAACCAGCAGGCAGGTTATTGACGTTCTCTGCCTTCGGATTTATCTTCCACCATTTGCCGTTAGCAAGGATATGATCGTTTGCCTCTGGATTCTCGGGCAGATCTTCAGGTTTTACTTCAACTACGCCGCCTGGTTGCCTAAAGAACTTCCACGCAAACTTGCCTGTCAGCTTTTCCTTCTCTGCCAGCTTGAACCACCAATGGTCATCGTCCATCGGGTTAGTATCCATCCAGATACCAGACCAGGTAGGAGCGCCGTCACGCTTGGTAGGATACCGGCCAACGCGGTGCGTCAGCCCGTCAATCACGGCTTTCGGCAGTTCCCTCGCCTCGTTTACCCATGCGCCAGTCAATTCCAGAGACAGCAGCTTTCTTACGTCTTTGGGCTGGTCTAGTGCTAGGAAAATAACTTCACAATCAATACCAGCGGCATCACCTCTGCTAGGAAGGCGAATATGATGAGTAATAGGAGGAGTGTAGTGTATCGGGCCAAAGGTAGCCTCCGGGAAGAGATCCATCCAAGTCTTNNGAGAAATCCAGGTTAAGGCCAGCATAGCCAACCTCTTTTTGAGATTTCTCAGTAGTCTTAGCCATTCTTATCTAGTCTAGTAGAGGCTAGTTCATCGCTATACTTCTCAGGATATCGCTTGCTCAACTTGTCTATGTTAAGCCTGGCAACGGCACCCATGTCAAAGTTAAAGGCATTGCAGGCAATAGCCACGAACCAGAGGATATCGCCCAGTTCCTCATGTGCGTTAGCGCGGTCAAGATCTTTGCCGTAGATCAAATGCTTCTTAACGCAGTCCGTATATTCCCCAACCTCGCCAGCCAGACCCATGACACTGTGCGTCATGTCAAACTCATTGGTGCCAGGTTTCTTAGTCTTTAGAGCCAGCCGCTGATATTCACTAAAGTCCATTATTCCACATCCGTAATGTCTGGTGCTTTAACATTAATCCCGATCACACTAGGCTTCTCGGAATCCTCCGGTGCGTCCAGCAGGCCACTAGCTTTAGCCAGCAGGCGCAATACACCTACTTTATCAAACAAATCCACTTCCAGCATAGGATTACCGTCTTTATCTATCCTAGTCTTGATAGACTTGATAGCCTGCAAAGCATGTTCCGGTATCTCACTAGCCCGCTTTACCCTGACATTGCCTGCCTCATCCCAGTCCATGATGTCAGTGATCTTCGTATTCGCCATAGAAAGCAGCGCATAACTCACCGCTTCCCTATTCGCCACCAGCGTCTCAGACCTGCTCAAACGCCTTTTGATGCTCCTAACCCCGCCCCAGCCATCAAGACTGGGTACGTTGTTAGGATTAGGCATCTTTACCTTTTCTACCACGGAATATCGTCTTTCATTTCCTTAACACCACCAGCAGGTTTGGCAAGGTGCGTCTGGCCGGTCATCAGACTCCCAATCTTGACAGTAAAGTATTCCTTACCGTTCTTATCCTTCTTGCGATATACATCAAGGAACCGAACCTGCCCGCCAGTGTCATCCGGCAGCATGATCTTACCCCTGAAGTCAGCATGCCAATCTTCCTTCTTCTGGTCATTGCCAAAAGCAGAACCCCAACCAGCCTTCATCTCGTATGTCATTTGTCCTCTCCATAAAAAGGAAGCCTACTCACTGACAGGTGGCGTACACTGGAGGGAATGTACAAATCAGCTTTCGGCTTCAACAAAAGTGTATATCACCACAAAACCCATTGCAACCACTTTTTGGCTGTAGTATGATTATTTCCGTGGGGCCATAATCCAGCCCTCTGTACGGTAGGTGGCAAACCAAACAGGATAAACGTGGCTAATGGGTGGAATTCTCCTAGCCTAGCTTGCCCGGATGGGACAACAAGCTAACTTCGGGAACCAGAGCATCCAGGCAAATCACCGCCAGCCTAGATAAACAAGGTGCCACTCTCTTTTTGAGAACCCCCGTATATACGGATGAGGTTCTTTTATCGTAAGAAACGCTACTACAAAAATATAGCCTAAAAATTTAGNNTGAATGATAGTAAGTAAGTGTTCACTAACCTGGATATCCGTCAGTGAGTATTTACTAACTTCATCTTGTTTAATCTTACCCTTAACTGCAATCACTAACTTATCGATACTTGATAGAGAAGTGTCATTAACATTACATGTTGACCGCTGCTGCTGTATTTGAGAGTCATTATTAATACTGCGCTTGATGCGTTTACCCTTTGGCAATGCCATCATAAAATCCTTTTATCAGGTCATAAAAACATTTTAATGCAATAGTGCTTGACATGCTATACAGACGATTGCATCATGTTCACACGGTAGACGTTACCGGACACTGTGAGGGAGTGAAAATGAATGCAGAATTCCAGAAAGCACTTGACCAGCTGCCGAGCAGCGCAGGCTTCGATCACACTGTGCACCACACGGTGGACGATTTGTGCTGGATATGCTTGCGCGAGCTTGATCTTGTAGCAGAGCGCGAATATTGGCTACCTCTCGCTGAGCGCAAGAGACTGCTAAAGTTTATCCAAAAGCACGGGCATCACGTCAACGAAGCGGACGCGGTTTACCAGCGCGGCCTGCCTGTTCGCGCGGACGATTGCTACATTAACGAATGACAGCAAGCGAGCTACAGCATCCGCTGGGTGCTGTGGCGTGCATGTTGCACGATATCCGGAGGGAATGAGCATGGACACCGCTGAGTATTTCGACATGGATCAGGATGCTTACGATCTTGGTCAGGATCTGAAGTTCCACGCCATCGAGATCATCGAGAGCGGCTGCGATGCTTCAGGCCTGGCACTTGATTACGCCCTGGCTTTCCTTGATGAAGTGAATTGGCGCGAGATCGCGGAGCACATGATCGATGAACGGGTGACAGCATGAAAACCTGCTCAGGCGATTGTCAACAAGGCCGGCGTTGCACATGCGGTAGTAGCAACGTCGAATGGTTCGCAGCGGGCGCTGTCTGCGCCCTGCTGATTCTGGCCGGAATGCTGGCCGTTATTTAATCGGAGGGTTTAACCATGCTTTTCCATATTGAAAACGTCAATTATCCAGTAGGATCAACGCATAATCGAATGGTTTATTATGCTTCATTTGATAATGTTATCCGCTACGCATTGCCAAAAATGCCCGCCGGTCAATACATGATTTATCAACTAGACCCCGCGAACATTTACCGGAAACCAATTCGGTCAATGCCAGCATACCGACGCGCGGCATAATCTGAATAAACTATTGAAAGGGGCAATCATGGAAATGCGAACTGACAAACTGCGCGACGCTGTAAACGACCTGATCAATGCGTTAGAGGATTGGGTGAATCTATCCGGCGAGCCGGACATGCCAATGGCGGAGCTAGAGAATCGCGCACGGCAGGCAATCGAAAAAGCAAAGGCAGCAATGTATTGACGGCAGGCAATCGAAACAAGGGGCGCTGATACCGCCCCTTTTTTGTTGGCTGTAGCGCATTGCCTATGCTTGGCAATGGTAGGGTGTTGCCTAGCCTATGCCGTTCGATTGTGGCGCATTGTGGCGCGTCCTGATAGGGGACATTGGAGGCATTCGGGGGACATGTCCCGATGTGTTCCCGTGTCCCGTGTCCCGACGCCAGTATCGTTCCGGTTTTGTGAACGATCGTTCCTAATTGTGGGGCGCTGGGAAAATCTTGTGGCAGTCAGTCGCTGGAAGTGCCAGGATTTTTGTCTAAATTGTGGGGCGCTGGCGTTTTTTCTTGGCTGGACTTGCTGGGATTTTCTGCCTGCTCTTTACGGACACCCTGCAAAATGGCATCAAGGAATTCCGGCACATTCTCGTTACTGATCGCCACGGCATCCACCACGTTCAGAGAGGGGTCGAAGATCATACGCATGACGTTACCGCGTTTGCCATTGCAGAACCCGCCTACCTTTTCCAGATAGCCTAGCTTGGTCAGCTTGATCATGTGCTGGCCGAATACTTGTTTTGTGATGCCGAGGTCTTTTGCCATACGCCCCTGGCTTGCCCATGTGATCCCAGCCCGATTGCAGAATGACGCTACCGTAGCCAGCACTCGCCACCTGCCAGCACTCAGCCTGCGGTCAGCGCCACACCGGTATGGAAGGATGATGAACTTGCGCTTCTCTTCGGGCGCATCAATCTTCTTTACTTTGGGCTTCTTGGGGATTTTGAATTGCATCGTTAGCCTTAAGTATCCTGTGCAACCTTGCTTCCAGTCTGCGGCGCAGTGAGATATGCTCGTTAAGTCTGCGGTCTTGATCCTTGATGATCTTGTCGTAGTCCAGGTCACCCTTAATAAGTCCAGCCTTTGCCTGCTTATTTCGGATGTTCATGCGCTTGATACGTTTGCGTATGTATTTAATTATATTGTTGTTCTCTTCCATACGCTGCATGATAATGCAGGCATCCTGAATAATTGCAGGATTCTTCTGGGCCTTCCACTCTTCCTCGCTGTAATCGTTTAGCACTCCGAACTTGACTAGCTTTGCGCCTTTGGGCTTGTATGTTCTGGGCAGCAGCGTGTCCATTAGCGGGTGCGTTTGCCATGCCTCTCTTTGTATATCCATAGCATCTCTTTCCTTAGAATCTCGTAACCCTTTATGCCGCGATTGTCTCTAACATTGGATAAATACTCTAGCTTGCTTGGCTTGGGTTTTTTTAGCCTCCTGTTAGACTTGTCTGGCAAGTTATCCAGCACCCACATGGCTTCACACTGCCTGCGCCACTCTTCGCTGTAGCTGCTGACTTCTGTTCCGTCTATTAGCTTGACCACGCGCTCGTCTGGATGCGCCTGTCCACAGACAGGGCATGTCATTTAACCGCCAGCCACAGCCCGACGTTAGAAAAGGCGTAGCCAGCATAGATAATCGACATCGAGGTGTTACCCTTGAACACCTGCTCTGCTGCTATGTATGCGTAGATCAGGCCGGT
>DOXE01000329.1 GCA_003519205.1 Chloroflexota bacterium | reverse complement strand
ATTATAGATTCCTAGTAGCAGGCCATACACACAAACCGGCTGTCGAGTTGATCGCTAGTGATTCGAAGGGAGAACGATACTATATTGACACAGGAACCTGGCGGAACCGCTTACCGGCGACGCCAGATTATGACGGCTTTGGCAGATTAAGGGCGCTTACTTACGTTGTATTTTACGGGCCAAATGAAGATTCAGGTCTTGAACAACTGGGGAGAAAGGTCTCTTCGATGAACTATTGGAATGGCTTTACCCAACGTTGGTACATAAAGGATTAAGGAGTCAAATTGCACAATATTGTGCAAAACTTTGACAAAACTATCAATTTATGATAGATTATGGGTGTTCACGGAGTAATCTCAGACCAATCAGGTAGTACAAATGCAATATACTCAGGATACCCCAACCTTCAATATGAAAGCAGTTGTCCAGGAAACAGGGTTAAAACCGGATACAGTTCGAGCGTGGGAACGCCGCTATGGGTTGCCCATGCCTGAGCGCACAGAAGGTAAGCATCGACTGTATTCTCAGCGCGACATCGAAACGCTTAAATGGTTAGTCGCCCGTCAGCAGGAGGGGCTGAGTATTAGCCATGCAGTTGAGCTTTATCATCGATTNNTGAGTTATGATGAGTCAACGGCCGATGGTATTTTGGCCGAGGCTTTTGCTATGTATCAGCCAGAACAAGTATGTTTTGAGATCTTGCAGCGTGGCCTGCAAGAAATCGGTGAAGGATGGTATGAGGGTTCGGTCAGCGTGCAACAGGAGCATTTTGCCTCCGAATTAGCCATGCGACGGCTGGAAGCAATGGTCGCAGCCAACCCTCCACCTACCCGGTCGGGCCGGATTTTAGTTGGTTGTCCAGCCGGCGAAGAACATACTTTCGGACCGTTACTGACAACTCTAATTCTACGTCGCCAGGGTTGGGAGGTTATTTATTTAGGGGCCAACGTACCAATGGATCGTTTGGAAGCGACTCTGGAATCTACCCGACCGCAATTGGTTATCTTCATTGCTCAACAATTGTTAACCGCCGCCTCGTTACTCCAAGTTGCCTGGAGGCTTCAGGAACAAATGACACAATTAGCCTANNGGAATTGGAAGGTGTAGCCGATACGGTTGAGAACATTCTTACCCGCCCGCTGGCTATGCCGGTGGCTGAACCAATATCCGAGGAGTTTGAGCAGACATTAAGCCACTTTAGGGAACAACAGGCGGCGATCGAGAGTAATGTCTGGAAGATACTAGAGCCTGAGGGTTTCTCTTACTCTAGTATGCATGAAGCGAATAACTTCCTTGCTCAAAATATAACAGCTGCTTTATATCTGGGCGATTTGAGTTTTCTGAGCGAGGAGATCGGTTGGATATCAGGCTTGCTCCATAACCGCGAAATGGAAAGTTTGTTGCTGCCGTTATATCTCGAGGCCTATAAAAAATCCATCACTCAGAATATGGATAGTCGAAATGAGCCTATCCTTGAATGGCTAAACCAACTATTGGCTGCTGAGATAATGTGAGAAAATCTGAAAAGGAAAATGCACGGAGAATAGATGACCGGGCTTGATCTTTCAGGGAAGACAGCCATTGTAACAGGCGGGGGAACAGGCATTGGTCGGGGCATCGCCTTGGCCTTGGCCAAAATTGGTGTCAACGTAGTCATTGCTGGCCGAAGGAATGGCCCGTTGGGCGAGGTTACGAAGGCAATCGGGAAAGCAGGCGGTACAAGCCGGGGCATCGTAACCGATATCACTGATGAAAGAGATGTTCGCCATTTGGTTGAACAAACAGTACAAACTTTCGGCACAGTGGATATCGTGGTCAGCAATGCCGGCACCGGCGGCTCCGGATTCATCCATAATCATTCCGTTGAATCCTGGGATCGGGTAATGGCTACTAACCTGCGCGGACCGTTCCTGCTAGCACGCTACACACTGCCCTTGATGCGGGACCAGCGACACGGTCACCTGGTACAAATAAGCTCGGAATCGGGTCTTGAATATTATCCAGGGAACGGTGCTTATGGGGTTTCTAAACACGCGCTCAATGCCTTAGGAGAGTATATTCAGCGAGAGAATCAGGAGTTCGGTATCCGGGTGGACACCATATGCCCTGGCATGGTTGTCACCCCAATGAGCCAGGGATCGCCTGGTTTGAATGAGGATAAGTGTCTGTATCCCGAGGATATCGCCGACCTGGTGATATGGCTCCTAACCAGGAGACCTAACGTGAAGATCGGCCGGCCTGTACTCATTCAGACGATGGAAAATCCATGGCAATAATGCCTAGGATTCGAGGGCGATCACCTTGTTCAATCGGCGTTGGTAACGGCCGCTGTCGATAAATTTAGCTGATAAAAACCCATCTACCAGCTTGCGAGCTAAGGCGGATCCCACGATAAGACCACCCAGGCATAAAACGTTCATATCATCATGCTCGACACCTTGAGTGGCTGAATAGATATCGTGGCAAAGGCAGGCACGAACGCCCTTGATTTTATTAGCTGCAATAGAAGCCCCGACACCACTGCCGCAAATCAGCAAACCCCTTTCACCCTCTCCGGCGACAACAGCCCGGCCAACTGCTTCGGCAAAATCTGGATAGTCGTCAGCTTTGTCGTATTCAAAGGCTCCGACGTCCACGATAATGTGTCCGGCAGACTCCATTTCTTTCTTTAAGATTTCCTTTAATTCAAATCCAGCATGATCGGCCCCGACAACGATTTTCACGATTTATTCTCCTGATGAAAAATGAGTTGGGCGAGATTTCTCGGACGTGTTCTTTGCTAATAATAATGGTCTTGCCACCGATTGGACGAGTGGCTACACTGGTGATTATAAGATTTGTTCCCGGTCAATAGCAAATGGAGGATATATGAATCCGCTTATTGAATTGCATGCATATGGCCAGAGTTTTTGGTATGACAATATCCAGCGCCGCTTTTTATTGGATGGGACGCTCCTAAACCTCATCGAGGTTGATGGCCTGCGAGGGATGACCTCAAATCCCACGATCTTTGAAAAAGCCATAAGCGCAGGCGATGAATATGATGAGCAGTTGTTAGAGGTATTGGAAAAAAGCCAGGACTTACAAGAAGTATACGAAGCTCTGGCATTAACTGATATTCGCCTTGCCTGTGATTTGTTTGCCGATCTTTACCAGAAGTCAAAGGGTGGTGATGGCTATGTCAGCTTGGAAGTCTCCCCACACTTGGCTCATGACGATGAGGGGACGGTGGCGGAAGCTCGCCGGCTGTTTGCGGCCGTAGATCGACCGAATGTGATGATCAAGGTCCCAGCTACATCACAAGGTGTACCAGCCATTCGCCGATTGGTGAGTGAAGGGATAAACATCAATGTAACCTTGATGTTTAGTATGCATCATTATGAGGTAGTGGCTCGGGCCTATCTTGATGGACTCAAAAAGCGGGCCGAACGTGGGCTAGATCTAGCGCATGTGGCCTCGGTTGCCTCATTTTTCGTCAGCCGGGTTGACACCGCTGTCGATAAGATCCTGGTCGATATAGATGATCCAGCTGCCAGAGCCTTGATGGGCAAGACGGCCGTTGCCAATTCCAAGGTGGTTTACCAGCGATTCAAAGAGCTGTTCCATGGTGAGGACTTTAATGACTTGAGAGCTGCAGGGGCAGCGGTCCAACGACTGCTATGGGCATCAACTAGCACGAAGAATCCAGACTACCCTGATACGTTATATGTAGACCAGTTGATTGGGCCCGAGACGGTAAACACCATGCCCCCAAAGACCATTGATGCATTTCGGGATCATGGACAACTGAGTTATTCGCTCGAACAAGACATCGAAGATGCCCAACTCATCCTCGATAACCTGGTTGAACTTGGCATCGACCTGGATGAAGTAACCGAAAAATTACAAGAAGATGGTGTCAAATCGTTCAGTCAATCTTTCGATCAGCTCATTGAAGCTTTAAGCCAGAAAGTGGACGAATTGCAGGCGAAGGCATAAAGAAGCATGCATATTGGCCTGATAACTGCTTGTTACAAGCCAGTTGTCAACGGCGTAACTCGCATGGTTACGCTTTACAAGTCCTATTTCGAAGCGACCGGACACAAAGTCTCTGTCTTCACTCTTGGATGTCAAACAAAAACTGAAAACGAAGCTAATATCTATCGTTCGCCAGCCATACCGTTGGGTAGTACCGGATATCACTTTGCGCTTCGTTATTCAGAAAATGCCCGAAGGGCGCTATCCAGCGTGGATATCATCCACTGCCACCATTTGATCATGGGCCTCGAATTTGCCCACCGGTATGGAAGGTGCCCTGTCGTTTTTACCAATCATACCCGTTACGACTTATATACTGGCGCCTATACACGAATGCCCCAGCGTGCGGCCGATCAACTCTTCAAATTCATCTGGCCATTGATGACCTCCTTCTGCGATGTAGTCGTGCTGCCATCTGAAAGCCTGTATAGGGTGATGGGTGAATTTGGGGTTGAATGCCCAAAAGTGGTTATCAATAACGGCATCGATTTGGCTCGCTTCCGAAAAACCAACAAAGAACGAATATGGCAGAAACTGCAAATTCAAGATGGCGCCATTCCGATCATCTATGTTGGGCGCCTTTCCCCTGAAAAAAACTTAGACAGCTTGTTGAAGGCTTTTGCCATAGCGGTAGCTTCCGTTCCTGATATAGTCCTGATCCTGGTCGGTTCAGGCCCACTGCAGGGTAAACTTCACCGGCTGGCCATTAGAATGGGAGTAGATGATAAAGTGCGTTTTTGTGGTTCGGTGCCAAATGAGAGCGTACCCGATTATTTAGCGGCGGCCGAAATGTTTGTTTCGGCTTCGACGACCGAAGTTCACCCCTTGGCCGTTATAGAGGCGAT
>DOXE01000231.1 GCA_003519205.1 Chloroflexota bacterium | reverse complement strand
GCAAATGGATGGGTTGAGGCGGCGGCGATGAGCAAGCCGTTTTTTTCTGCCATCTCTAAGACCGAGCGACGCAGGCGAGTGACTTCCTGACGGACTTCCTTAATATTTCGACAGACATAACTGCCGACCTCTACCTGGGACTGCATCAGCTCCGGCCGCAGGTTTAAACTGGTCGGCATTTGCTCGTCTTGTGATAAAAGCTCTGTTATGTATGAATGGAGATTTCGAGTTTCCGGATCGATAATCTGGTACTCTTCCTCCACACCAAGAGTGAGCGGGGGGGCTGGCATAGACATTTTATTCTCCTGTTAAAGAATTTCCAACTCTTCGTTCACCAGTTCTGAAGAAATTCAACCAACAACCGGACGCCGAAACCGGTCCCCCCGGCCGGTGTATAAGCGTGGCTCTTTTCACTCAGAGCCATGCCGGCGATGTCCAAATGCGCCCATGGATAGTCGGTGAATTCCTTAAGAAAAACGGCCGATGTGGCGACTCCGCCAAACCGGCCGCCGGAATTCTTCATATCAGCTACATCTGATTTGATAGCCTTGCGATAATCATCCCATAAAGGCAAGGGCCAAAGTCTTTCGTTGGTTGCCCGGCTAGCCTTCATCAATTTGTCCTTGAGATTATCGTCAGTACTAAAAAGCCCCGCTGCCATTCCCTCTCCCAATGCGACAACGCAAGCGCCGGTTAAGGTTGCCACATCGACGACAGCCTTGGGATCATAACCAGCAGCGTAGACTAAACCATCGGCCAACACCATACGGCCTTCGGCATCCGTGCTTATAATTTCGATCGTTTTGCCATTGCTGGCTTTGATCACATCGGCCGGGCGATAAGCGTTCGCGTCAGGCATATTTTCGGTGCATGGGGCGATACCGATGATCCGTAAGGGTAGGTCTAGTATACCAGCGGCTTTCATCGTCCCTAATACCGCGGCCGCACCTCCCATATCCGATTTCATTAAACCCATGTGCTCCCTGGATTTTAGAGATATACCACCTGTGTCAAAGGTGATCCCTTTGCCGACCAGAACTATGGTATCTAAATCAGTGCGAGTCCCGTTGTGTTCCAGCACGATAAACTTAGGTGGCTCTCCAGCTCCCTTGGCTACGGCCAAATAGGCTCCCATATTCCGTTCGGACGCCCAAGCCCTATCTCCGATGGTCAAGCCAAATCCAAATTCTCTAGCTATTTCCTCGGCAGTTTGGGCCATTTTGCTGGGCGTTGCCACATTTGGTGGCATATTAACGAGATCTCGAGCCAGATTTACCCCGGAAGCCACTGCTTGTGCGATCCTTACACCCGCATCGATCTCGGCTATCTTGTTCTTATCATATTCGATGATGGTGAGGGACTGTGGTTCGTGTTCGTCTTCCTTTTCCTTTTTGTCAGCGCTATATCGATATAAGGCCAGCAAACTTCCCTCAGCCGTCGCCTGGGCTGCGAGGGCAACTGGCAAGTCGCCGATACCACCGCCGTGAACGATCGTACTAATCCTGGTGGCATTTAACTGGCGCGCCCGTCNNGCACCGGTCGCTCCACCCGGTTTTGGGACACCTTCAAACAAATTGACGATAATCGTATCGTCCTTGCTTTCCTGGATACTGCCTTGGGCAACGGAAATCATCAATTTGGACCTCGATTGAGTTTAAATTGGGATAATAGGTTAACTTTACCCTGTTGGCAAAGGAATAACAAACACAGATACGCCCACTTGATTACGAAGTGTGTGGCGGTCTGGATCCAACGAAGAACGGGCGATCCTTACCGAATGGCATAGCCCAGCGAGAGCAAGGGATTGACTTGGAAGAAAAGCAACCTTAATTTACTTCAAGAACTAGGCCTTCCCGAGCCGGGATCGTCATTAAAACCCTTCCGCCGCGCACTTCATATTTACCTGAAACTCCAAAGATTGAAGATAGGCTTGCCCCATTTATGCTGACGGTGTTTAGGGGTAATGAAAGCCGTTGATCAAGTTCTGATACGTTCACGATGACGATCAAAGCATTTGTGTCATCTACCCTGGCGAAAGCATAACAATGGCCAGCAGCATAGAGTTGTTCAAACCGTCCGCGCCGGAGAACCGGTCGCTCTATTCGCATAGTAATTAACTGTTTGAAATAGGATAATAACGACAATTCCCATATGGATTTATCGTGCCAGGGAAAAGCCCAACGGGCATCAGCATCGTTATGTGGTTCATTATATTTATCAGTACCGTGCAGCCCGATTTCGTCACCATAATATATCGCTGGCGCGCCGGGCAAGGTCATCTGAAGCAATGTTGACAGGCGTAGAGTTGCTTTGTCACCCTGGACTAGGCTAAGCAAGCGGGGCGTATCATGACTATCAAGCAGGTTATATTGCACTTGGGTCGTTTCCCAATCATAAATGCTATGAAGATGACTTAAACGCCGGCCGAAAGTTTGGGCATCAATGGCTGGGCAGGGAAAGTAGGATCGACCCTTTACCTTAGAAGGACTTACTCGATCACCTGCACAGAAAGCGATGAGTGCCTCAGTTAAGGGATAGTTCATGAGGGCATCAAAACGATCCCCCGCTAGCCAGGTCGGTGCTTCGTGCCAGATCTCGCCGAGGAGATATGCATCAGATTTGACTCCCTTCACTCGTTGTCGAAACTCCTCCCAAAATCCTTCCGTCTTGATTTCTTCGGGAACATCCAGCCGCCAACCATCGATATCGAATTCTCGAATCCAGTATTCGGCAATACGAAATATATACTCCTTGACCTGCGGGTTATCTGTATTGAGTTTTGGTAAGGCGCGAATCCCCCACCAACTGTCGTAGTTAGCCGGTTTGTTTATATCATATGGAGCCAGGGGCCAATCTTTAATGTTAAACCAATCCACCCAAGGAGATGCAGAGCCGTTCTCCAGCACATCGTTAAATTGGAAAAATCCTCGGCTGGCATGGTTAAATACGCCATCTAGGATGATGCGCAACCCTCGTTCATGTAAAGCCTCGACCAGTTCCCGTAAAGCTTCGTCACCGCCTAACAGTGGATCAACCCTTTCAAAATCGTGAGTATGGTAGCGATGGTTGCTCGCCGATCGAAAGATCGGGTTCAAGTATAAAGCGGTGACGCCTAAATCAGTCAAGTAATCCAGATGCTCGACGATCCCCAGTAGATCGCCACCTTGATAATGATTGGCTGTCGGGGGTGCGCCCCAAGGTTGCAAATTGTTTGGCTTGGCAATGCGAGAGCTCTTGGCAAAACGGTCGGGGAAAATCTGATAGAAGACAGCGTCCTTTACCCATTCAGGCACCAGTGGAACGCTATCGTGTTTCTTCATGGGGGAGATCATAGAAGAGTACAACCCGATGTTAAGATTATTTTGCTTGGTCGCTAACACTGAAACAGATAGGGCTCAGCTCATTTTTCAATTGAAACTCGAAACCATCCCCTTCGTTCTTTAAATAGCCCTTCACATATAACGCTTTGGGCAAGATCACATGTATCTTGCCCACTCAGTCCTTCCAACTATTCATCCATTAATACTGGTTCAATATGACTGATGGCCCAGTCGATCTCCTCCTTTGTAATTACGAGAGGTGGCGCGAATCGGATGACATTTCCATGAGTCTCTTTGCAAAGGATGCCCCGGTCTCGAAGCGCTTCACAAAATCGGCGGGCAGGAACATGTAATTCAACGCCAATGAACAATCCTTTGCCCCGTACCTCTTTGATATAATCGCTTTCGATCCGCTCTAATCGACCCTTGAAGTATTTTCCTAGTTCGTATGACCGCCCAATCATATTTTCGTCAATTAATACCCCTAAAGCCGCTCGGCCGATCGCTGCGCCCAAGGGATTTCCACCAAACGTACTGCCGTGATCGCCGGGCTTAAATAAACCAAGGATTTCCTCGTCGGCAACAACGGCCGAAACAGGATAAAAGCCACCACTTAGAGCTTTGCCGAGAATAACCATGTCGGGCCGCACTCCCTCGTGATCACAGGCCAGAAACCGGCCAGTTCGACCCAGACCCGTCTGAATTTCGTCAGCTACGAGCAAAACATTTTGCCTGGCACAAATTTCAGCCGCTTGCCGCAGGAAACCTTCTGGGGGCAGGATCACTCCGCCCTCGCCCTGAACAGGCTCAAAAAGAAAAGCGGCCGTGTTAGTCGTGATCGCCATCTCCAAGGCTTCTGCGTCACCATACGGTATCATGACAAAACCGGGAGTAAAGGGACCAAAATCCTCCCGATATCCTTCTTCAGAAGAGAAACCAACGATGGTAGTTGTGCGACCGTGGAAATTACCTTCGCAAACGATAATCTCGGCCAATTCATCAGCTACCCCCTTACTTTTATATGCCCACTTGCGAGCGGCTTTAATGGCCGTCTCCACGGCCTCGGCCCCAGTGTTCATTGGAAGTGCCAGGTCGTATCCTGTTAATTGGCACAACTCCTCTAAAAAGGGACCCATTTGGTTATTTCGAAATGCTCGAGAGGTCAATGTCACCCGTTCCAATTGTTTAATAGCCGCTTCTTTTATCTTTGGGTGGCAATGACCCTGGCTCACGGCCGAATATGCGCTAAGACAATCGAGATACTTGTTACCATCGACGTCAAACACCCAAACTCCCTCCGCTCTGTCGATGACGACGTCTAAAGGTAGATAATTTTCTGCGCTGTACTTGTTTTCTAATTCGACGAAATACTGGCTCGCCTTCTTTTCCATGATATCAGAACTAGAGATGATATTCTCTTCCTCTAGTTCAAGGTAGGTTGATTTTTCCATTTTGGGACTCCTATTGGAACCAAGCTTTTTTCGATTGTTGGCAATAAGTGGAATGCTGGCTCGCATTCGAAGGTATTAAAATACCTAGATTAAAGACCGCAAAGCCAAATCCATCAGGATTTCAGCTTATTGTCGAGGGAAAAATCGTAAAAATTTATGTGTAACCGGTCCAAAAAGGATTTGTGAAAGTGTCGTTTCTAACCATTTTCCGACCTCATGCCGGTGAGGATAAAATAGAAACTGTCGCCAATATATTCTACCTTATCTGGCCGTATTTTTCACCTATCTTCGCTTGGCCTTCAGGCGACTGTAACCAGGCCAGAAATCCACGTAGTTCCCCGTCCGGCTCTCCGCTACTGACGAAATAGAGTGGCGCAGTGAGCGGGTAACTTTGGTCGGTCGTATTAGCTGGTATGGCCGTGATGCCCTCGACCGTCAGAGCCTTCATATCCTTTGAATTCCCCATCATGCTGTATCCTATCGCACCAGGCTCCATTAAAACGTTTGACCGAAGTGATTCTCCGCTCGACGCGATCATACTTGAGCCGGCGATCGGTAATTCGGCCATTAGGCGTTCTTCCAAGATAATTCGAGCACCCGCCCCTGGTTCATGACTGATAAGTTTCACCTCAAGCTCCGGTCCCCCGATAGTTGACCAATCGAGTACTGAACCGGCAAATAATGCCGTTGCTTCAGCAAGGCCAATGTCTAGCGTCGAATTGTCAGGGTGGACGATAAAAACCAGACCATCTAAAGCAACCGGATTGAACCAGTGTTCTTCTTTGTCGGGAACGTGATAAACTAAGGCTGCGTCAAGAAAACCTTCTTTCAGGTCCTCCAGTAGTGTACGATCATTCCCCTGAATGAGTTGGATTTCAGCAAGGCTCACATTCTGTGGCAAATCCCGATCGACCAAATGCCCAAATTCACTGGCGCAGTCGCTTAACCCAATTCTTAAGGGTGGGGAAGCGGCGGTCACTGTGACCTTAGGAAGAAGGGTGTCCGGCGTCTGGCAAGCAGTTAAAGACCCAAGGCAAAAAATCAACCCAAACAAAGTTGGGGCGAACCACAGGACCCTTTTCATCGAATCCAGGAAATAATTAAAAAGATGACCCCAAAGGAAATACAGTAAGCGGCAAAGATATATAAACTTCGCGCTCGAACCCAATTGAGTAGGAACAGAATACACAGATAGCCAACCACTGCTGCGGTAATAAATGTAATCGCCAATAGGTGTACCTC
The DNA here is from genome assembly GCA_003519205.1 of Chloroflexota bacterium. Taxonomy (GTDB): domain Bacteria; phylum Chloroflexota; class Anaerolineae; order Promineifilales; family Promineifilaceae; genus UBA11865. The sequence goes on along the minus strand of DOXE01000231.1, from coordinate 1,951 downwards.
TTGTGTAACCGTAGGTGATTGGGCCAAATCGATGAATGCGATAAACCCAGCGCCGGCAATAGCCGGAACCCCTAGAAGAAAACTATATCGGGCGGCCGCCGGCCGGCTTAAACCTCGACTGAGACCGGCGGTTATGGTCACCCCACTGCGTGATATGCCTGGTATCAAAGCCAAAGCTTGGGCTAATCCGATCAGGAGTGCATCACTCCATTTCATCTGCTCTTGAGCCATGCTCCCGGTTAATAATCTTTCACCCAATATCAGGATCAGGCCGGTTACAATTAGCATGAAGGCGGCCGTGGTCGGCTTTGCTAACAGCTCGTCAATCGCGTCGGCAAAAAAGAAACCAACGATGATGGCTGGAATCGTGCCGGCGGCGATATACCAGCCAGTGCGGGCTTCGACCGTTGCCATTGGTTGGCGATTTCTTAAACCAATTACAACGCCCTTCAAGATTGCCCATAAATCATGCCGGAAATAGACGAGAATCGCTAATAGCGTTCCCTGGTGTGCGATGGCTATCGCATTCAGATTGGGTTCGGATAAATTGAATAGACTGGGGACTAAGAGTAAATGACCCGAGCTCGAGATCGGAAGGAACTCTGTCGCTCCCTGGATAATGCCCAGGATGATCGCTTCGATGATAGTCACGATGTACCAGTCTGGGAACTAGGCTACTGTTTGCTGGCCAACACTTAAAGAATCTTCTGGTTTTGGATAGTGTTTCAAAAAATCTCTTGAATATTCTGAAACTGTGTCGTTCAAAATCGCTTCTCGAAGCTCGTTCATAAGATTGATTAGAAAATGGAGATTGTGCGTAGATAAAAGGATATGTCCTAGAATTTCATTGGCTAATACCAGGTGCCGTAAATAAGCCCGGCTAAAATGAGAACAAGCATAACAGTGACAACTGGTGTCGATGGGATTGGAGTCCTGGGCAAACTGAGCATTATTCAGATTTAATCGCCCACCTTTAACCATGGCCGCACCATGTCTGGCCAATCGGGTTGGTAGCACACAATCGAAAATGTCAATTCCCTGGATGACCCCATTAACGAGGTCTTCAGCAGTTCCGACGCCCATCAGGTAACGTGGCTTTTCGATAGGCAGGATAGATTTTAACAAATCGAGCATCGCATACATTTCTATCTTACTCTCGCCGACTGAGAGACCGCCAATTGCATACCCGGGAAAATCAAGATCGATTAGAAAGCGGGCACTTTCTTCCCGCAGCGAGGGGAAAATCCCACCTTGAACGATGCCGAATAAAGCTTGATCATCACGCGTTTGGGCTTCGCGACAACGAGCAGCCCAGGCGTGTGTTCGGACTAATGACTCTTGCACGTAGTTGAAATCATCCGGTGGTGGACATTCGTCGAAAGTCATGATGATGTCAGCACCAAGGTTCTCTTGAACCTGGATAGATTTTTCTGGAGTAAAATAATGTCTCGATCCGTCAATATGTGATTGAAATAACACACCATCGGCATCGATCTCCCGGGTTTTACTAAGGCTGAAGACCTGAAACCCGCCGCTGTCGGTAAGGATTGGACCTTGCCAACCCATAAATTGATGCAAGCCGCCTAATTCTCGAACCAGTTCGTCCCCTGGCCGGAGGAAAAGGTGATAGGTATTACTCAGAACGAGTCTGACACCCAAATCAAGCAGATCGGCTGGTCGCATGGCCTTGACGGTAGCCGAGGTGCCAACGGGCGCAAAAATGGGCGTTGGTATTTCACCATGAGGGGTAAGGAAGCGACCTGCCCGGGCACCGCTTTGGCCATCCTCCGCCAGGAGTTCGAATTCAAACATGAACAGTATTATACCAGCCTATGGACATATGGCAGTCGCCGATTTTTTCGCAAATATTTTGGGGTTGACAGTTTGGCCATCATTTGATACCATGTTTCCCAACAATTGAATAAAGACGCACACTTTTTATCCAGAGAGG
>DOXE01000287.1 GCA_003519205.1 Chloroflexota bacterium | reverse complement strand
GGTGGGATGATTCGATTAGCCACCCCGATCCTCCTGGCTGCTATGGGCGAGCTTGTTACCGAACGTTCTGGGGTGTTGAATCTGGGCATAGAGGGGACTATGCTGATGGGAGCATTGGCCGGATTTCTGGGNNAATGTACCTGTCTTTAGAAGTGTTGAAATCCCTTTTCTTTCCAATATTCCTTTTCTGGGCGAAGTAATCTTTAACCAGCATACCCTAACCTATATCGCCTTTCTCAGCGTGCCCCTGATCTGGTTCTTTTTATATCGCACCAAATATGGCCTCGAAATCAGGTGCATCGGTGAAAACCCGCGAGCAGTCGACACGAAAGGTGTAAATGTAACCCTGCGCCAGTATCTGGCAGTTATGTTTGGGGGGATGATGGCGGGTTTGGGTGGTAGTTTTTTAACTCTGGCCTCGGCGGGACTCTTTATCCCGGGTATGTCTGCCGGACGAGGCTGGATTGCCATCGCCATCATCATTTTTGGAAATTGGAGACCAGCGGGAATTCTGCTGGCCGGACTTTTCTTTGGATTTCTCGATTCATTACAACTGCACGTTCAGGGNNAAAATTGAAAGGAGTAACTTATTATGTTAAGCAATTGGCTGCCTGAGATCGTCCAGCGATCGGAGAACGGACCTTATATGAAGGAAGCGGACTTCGAAATGATGCTGGTCAACCGCGTGCGTGAGCTGGTCAAGCAATACGGTTTGGTCTTCGATCCTCAAGTACTTGTCCCCAGTGACGACGATATGGCTGACCGGCTGTACCAAGCGGCGCTTGACCTGTTTGTTGAGGCGGGTGCATACAACCAAACCACGGAACGACGGATCATTTTCTCGCGTGAGGAAGTCGAAGAGATTGTTGCTGCTCAACCTGATGCTGTTGTGCTGGGTACCGGTAAGGATGCCATCGTGGAGCAACATCGCGGGGTCGAAAGTCTCACTCCCTGCCGTATGCACAGCGGGCCGACTGGCACACCCTGTAGCGAGCGTTACCACAAGCTAATCCTGCAAAGTTGTGCCCAGGAGCCGCTGGTAGATTGTCTGGGGGCAGGATCGGTATCATATTATATGGGGAAACAGGTGGTTCCTGGGTCGCCCACGGAAATCCTGGCCACGCGCCGTGATGCAGCCGAAGCCCGTGAAGCCGTTCGTAAAGCCGGACGGCCCGGCATGCACATTGAGGANNGGGTTACTGGTGTCACAAATGGTGGAACTAAAAACCGACTACGACCAGCTTGCGCGGGTGGCGTATATGCAGAACGTTGGTATGCATGTCGTTGATCTGCTGGTCCCACTGATTGGCGGTCTGGGTGGTGGTGCGGAAGGTACGGCCTTGTTCACCGTTGCAGAACATATCCTGGGCGCAGTTCTTTATCAGCCGTCATATCACTTTATGGGCCACATGCACCTGATGAAAATCAACAATACCGGCCGGATGGGGCTTTGGATACAGGCTATGGCCGGTCAGGCGCTGGCGCGTAACACGCCTATGGTCGCCGTTAACGACATTTATTGCGTCTCGGGAACAGGTACATCGGAATTGCTGTGGGAGATCGCTGCCGGCGCAGTGATCGGCGCAGTTTGTGGTCTAAATCAACATGGGGTTGGGGTCCGCGGCGGTTCCACATTCGATCAAATTACGGGCCTTGAAGCCCGCTTCCAGGCCCAAATTGCCCATGCTGCTCTTGGACTGACTCGGGAGCAAGCCAACGAAATTGTGCTTGAATTTCTGGAGCACTATGAGCACACCCTCGATAACCCGAATCCTGGCAAGTCCTTCCCTGAGCTTTATGACGAAGACACGATTGAACCGAAGGAAGAGTGGTTGGAGCATTACTTCCAGGTAAGCAACGCGATCACCGAAATAGGATTGGATGTTCACGGCGCCTGGAAGAAGGTCCTGCGAAATCGGGGATAGAGCATCAGGTAGAGCTAAATAAAGTTAAACGGAGCAGAACAATGAGTGACCACGTAGAAACTATTCTTGAAGGTCGTGATGGTCGAATCGTAAGAATTGGAGTTGAACACCCGTTTGTGATAATCGGCGAGCGGATCAACCCAACTAACCGCAGAGTGCTGACGGAGCAACTCGAGGCCGGCGATATGACGCAGGTATGTCGTGATGCTCGCCGTCAGGTGGAGGCTGGTGCGCCGGTACTTGATGTGAACATCGGCTTTGCCGGCGCAGACGAGCCGACGGTGATGCCGGTGGCGGTACGAGCAATTATGGAGGAAGTGGACGTTCCACTGTGCTTTGACTCGCCGGACTTTAAGGCCGTTGAAGCAGGCCTGAAAGCCTTCACAGAAATGGGGGGCAAGAAAGCATTGATCAACTCAACCACGGGAGAGCTTGAACGGCTGGAGGAATACTTACCCCTGGCAGCCGAATATGGTGCGGCCATCATTGGGCTGGCCCACGACGAACGGGGAATCAACTACAACATTGACGAACGGCTCGAAGTTGCCGCCAAGATCATCGAGTATGCCAAGACAGAATATGGCATCGCAAAAGAGGATATCATCATTGACTCGCTGACGCTCAGCGTAGGCGCAGATTCAAAGGCNNCATTAATACAGCTTATTTGCCGCTGATGATTAGTCGCGGCCTGACAACTGCGATCACAAACCCGCTTGAAAAACACATCCGTAAGATTATTCTGGCTTCAGATTTGTTAATGGGACGTGATCAAAATGGATTAAACTGGATCAACGCTTTTCGAGCCGAACAAGAGAAGAAACAAGAAGCTACGGCTGTATTATAGGAGTTGATCAGAATGTCTGTTGTTGGTAGAACTGTTCCACGTGTTGACGCTATCGGCAAAATCACAGGCAAGACTCTGTACCCAGGCGATCTTTTCCGCTCCGATATGCTTCACATGAAAATCCTGTTTGCCGGGCGACCGCACGCTCGGGTGCTGGACATCGATACCCGCAAGGCCAAAGAATATCCGGGTGTCGTTGCCGTGTTCACAGCCAAGGACGTGCCGGTCAATGAATACGGGTTGGACATACCCGACCAGCCGGTGCTAATCGGTCCGGGATCTGACAAGCCTGGCGCTGACGTGGCTCGTTTCGTTGGCGATCAGGTGGCGGTAATTGTAGCCGAAACGGAGCAGGCGGCCGCCACCGCCCGTGACCTGATCGAAATCGAGTGGGAAGAGTTGCCAGTGGTAACCGACCCCCGTTATGGGATGAAGCTTGACGCACCGCAGCTGTTCGCGGATACAAATTCCAACGTTCTTGCGCATTATCGTATTCGAAGGGGAGACGTGGAAGCCGCTTGGGATCAATGTGCGGCAGTGGTCGAGGCCGATTATCAAACTCCGTTCCAGGAGCATGCTTACCTGGAACCGGAAGCCGGATTGGGTTATTTTGATGAAGAAGGTCGGGTAACGGTTGAGGTGGCCGGGCAGAATGCGCATGAAGACCGCGCAGAAATCGCTCATGCCCTT
>DOXE01000150.1 GCA_003519205.1 Chloroflexota bacterium | reverse complement strand
ATATCTGGGTGCCGATGAGGTCGGCCGGCAATAAGTCAGGCGTAAACTGGATCCTGGCAAATTCCGCCTGGATGGCTTCAGCCATGGTCTTGATCAGCAAGGTTTTAGCCAAGCCCGGCACGCCTTCTAACAAGATATGGCCATCGGCCAACAAGGCGATCAAGACTCGCTCGACCAATGCTTCTTGTCCCACCATCACCTTATTGATTTCGCTCAACAGATCTTGAAGGAACAACGCCTCTTGCTTTACTTGCATATTTATTTCACGGATTCCTGTCATGTTCATTAAAAACCTCCTCGGATATGTGAATTGACTGTAACTTTTGAATATAAATATCAGTTTTGGCTATGCTGTCTTGAACAACATTCCGGAAATGACCGGATCGCGGCCGCAAAGCCAGGGTAAATCGATTTTAGCCTTGGACTCAAGCTCGTCGCCATCGTCTGAGATTTGACCGTCGAGGTTGAGCTTGACGTTGATGCCACTAACATTAAAGTTTGATTGAGCTGAAAGATGGTCCGGGTTCTTGGCTGATGTTTTTCCGGTGGCAAATTGGCTGCCGGCTGGAACATAACCCGCGCCACACATGCCACCATCTAAGAAAAGACCTTCACCCAGGAAGACGTTCCCCTCTACCTGGTTGCCTCGATGGTTTAATACGAGTGATAGAGGGGCACTCGTTCCCTTATCGCCGTAGACTATACCTTTAAAAGTTCCCTCGAACGGTCCAGTTTTTGCCGGTTTAGGGTTCAGAGGAGCAGCGCTGGCACTTAAGGTAATGGCCAGCACCGCGATCAAAGCAAAGATTAATCCAATAATAACTTTCTTCATCCTTAAGACTTCCTTTTAAAATTGATTTGCCAAAGGGAAACTTTCTTAAGCAAATATGGTAATTTTTTTGTGACGCGTGAAACGCGATGACATTTTATTTGTCTCAAGGTTAACAGATGGTTGGGCAATAGCCTTTAAAGCCAGTTATTGGTTGTCTTAAGCGAACCTTAAATATGAAAGTCGTGGGAAAACGGTTGTGTACCATCTATCGACATGGATCCGAAAAACCAGTTAGATGTTATCGGTATTGTATATTAGTTTAAATTGCTGGCGGCAAGTGAAAATTTAATACCGGCGCCAAATCCTGGTATCCCAACCGTTGGTAGAAACCATGGGCTGGTTCTGTGGCCAACAGCAGGCTGAATCGATCGCCCGCATCCAGGCAATCGCTTATAATCTGGCTCATTAAGACACTAGCTAGCCCTAGCCCCCGGTAATCTGGCTTGGTATAGACATGAGATATCCAGGAGAGATCAGGACCAATGCGGCTATTTCGCGCCATGGCTAATGGCTCGGATCCCCGCAGGCAATAATAAAACTGGAGATTGGGATCGAGAACATCCTCCATGAGGACAAAATCGGCACCTTCAATCACGTTTATGAACATCGTCTCGCCAGCCGTCGATGCCAGATGTATAGAATGTTCTAGTGGTAAAGGTTTTTGGGGTATTAAATCCAATGAGTGAGCCATTAGATAGTTACCTGGAGTTAAGGCGCTAAAACCGGCAAACATATACTCATTCGCCAGGCCAGGCTTATCCATTACGGCGAAAAGTAGATGATCATCCGCTGGACCATATTCGGCGATGATAGCTGCCACCTCGCCAGGAGGAACTCCCCAAATGAAAAAGTTATCGACCTTTCGCCGCTGGTCTTCCCATTTATAGTCATAGTGGACACAGGTGATTGGCCCCAACTCCAGCCGTTGACCCATCTGCCGTTGCCTACCAGTCAGCAAGTAACTTGAAATGAGGGCTTCGAAAGCCAAATTTCGCAATGATTGTCTTGATTTACCGACCATCTTTGACGAAAGCTTGTTTGAGAAAAGAAAAAACTCATCCCCGAACTGAAGATGAGTCTCTCCTAAACGAATGTTTGATTCACCATATCAGACCGACTGGCCCTGTAGTATGGCATTGGGCGTTTTCTGCAACAACCGGTGTACATCTGCTATCTGCCGCCGGGTGATTAGGCCCAAAAACCGGTTTCCAATAGCAACCGGCAACGCCTCTAGTTGCAATTCGCCCAGTTTTCGCTGCACTTCGAAGAGGTTGTCACCCGGCTCGACCGGCTCGACGTCCCTTCGCATGAGATTTTCTACCCGGCTATGGGGGGCGGCCGTTTGCATCGCGCTCATTAAATCGCCGTGGGGCAGGAAGCCGATTAGCGACTCGCTGTCGACGATAGGAAAATTTCGTTGACCGCCGTAAATCATCAGGTTGATCGCCTGTTGCACAGTGCTGTCACGATTTAACTGGTAAACCGATGGCGAGTAAGCCTGTTGTACCTTTACACCCCGTAGGACGCTGCGAACCCGCACCATTTGTGCTTCCTGCCGGCCGGCAGTGAAGATGAAAACGGCGATAAGAACCAGGAAGATGCCACCGCTGAAAAGGCCGTAAATACCTAACATAACGGCTATCACTTGACCAACTGTCGAGGCGATGGTCGTGGCCCGCACGTAATCCAGGCGCATGGCAAGTAATGACCGGAACACCCGCCCACCATCCAGCGGGAAAGCCGGGATCAGGTTAAATAGAGCCAAGACGATGTTGTAATAGAAGACATAGATGAAGAGTGAAGTTAAAGTTAGACCACCCAGACCACTGAGAATGAGAAATGGATTCTCGACAGATATTCCCAGGCTTAGGGCAACCGCACCCATCAAGATGGCAATAGCCACGTTGACGGCCGGTCCGGCGATGGCGATGATAAATTCTTGTTTTGGTTTGTCGGGAATCTCATTGAGTTGGGCTACACCTCCAAGAGGGGATAGGATGATCTGTTTTACTGGGACGCCAAAGTATTGGGCGGCAAAGCTGTGCCCCAACTCGTGTAATGTTACCAGCACAAATAAAAACCCAACTGCGATGACGCCAAAGACCGCACTCTCTACCGCACCGGCTCGGAGACCGAATTGTAATCCAGCCCAAAGCAAGATAAGTGGAAATGTGATGTGAAGTCGAATATCTATTCCGCGTACTGAAAAAAGTTTAAAAGAATTACCCATGTTAACCTTCTGTTCTGTTAAGTAGTCAATTCGTTAGTAGCTAAATATCCTTTTATGCTCTCGCTTAATAAAATTCGGTGGACTCTCGTCCACCTCAAGCTTTTTGTGTATTTAGCGAATGAACCGGAAAGGATCGTTAGCCAAGGCCACTAAAATGGCGCTTAATTCCTTAATACATTAGCACATAATTCTATGAATAATGTTAACAGAAGTTAGGATAAAAATGAGGAAGCCACCATACTTTAGGACTGATCGTGGGTTTACAGGTTCGACTGCCAATAGGTATAATCAATAAATTGGGCATCAAGCATGAACAAACAACCAATGAGCAGCCATAGAAGCGAAGTCGTATTCGGCCTCTTTCAATTCGCTCTGTTAATGATAATTGCATCATGTCGCGGTCAGGGATCCCAATCCGGTGAAAACCAGATATTGGGTAGCGAACAGACATTGAGCGGACAAGCTATTTTATTATGCAGCCAAGACTGTCTCGATCGAGCCCAGTGCGGTTTGACCGAACAGGTCGAAACAGTACTATTGAGTTCTTTTGGCCCGGCGACCACCGGGCATGATATGGCATTTCCTGCCGGTACGGGTGTCGTCATCGATCACCAGGAAATGCAACCAGTCATTCAGGTGAGCGATCAGTCGTCATCTCGCGTCCCATTTTATTTTGTGAATGTACCGGATTTAGGTATGGGCTGGGTTGCCGGGTGGTGTGTGGGTCAGCAGGTGCCTGATGGTTAATTACGAACAAGAGAGCGGTATTTTTACCGAGCTACTGGCGGCTAAAGAGACCAGCGAGCCAATCGCTTTAGCGACCATCATCCGTACCCGAGGTTCGGTACCACGACATGCTGGCAGCAAAATGCTCGTTTATGAGGACGGCCGGATCAGTGGAACCATCGGCGGNNGGTGGCGAGATGGAGGCTCGTGTTGTGCAGGAGGCAGTTTCGGCGCTCAAAGAAGGCCGGCCGCGAATTGTTCCCTATTCATTGGTCGATCCTGCTAGTGGCGACCCAGGCGTATGTGGCGGAGAGGTCGAAATTTTTATTGAACCATACCAGCCAACTGTAACCATATTTGTCATTGGATGCGGACATGTCGGCCGGGCTGTCGTTAAGCTGGCCAAATGGTTAGGTTTTCGAGTGGTTGCAAACGATGATCGTCAGGAATTGGCCACTCCTGAACAGACTCCTGATGCAGATATTTATCTACCAGGTTCAATTGAGCAAGCCTTGGCCGATTTTAAGGTGACGAGCAACACGTATTTCGTCGTCGTTACACGTAATGTTGTCCTGGATCGCCAGATTCTGCCTCAATTGGTTGATACCCGAGCCCCATATATTGGTATTATCGGCAGCCAGCGCCGCTGGGAAGAGACAAAACGTTTGCTTCGGGAAGATGGCTTGAATGAAGAGCAAATCCAAAGCTTTCACTCGCCCATCGGTCTGGAATTACATGCTGAAACTCCGGAGGAGATCGCCCTTAGCATCATGGCCGAAATCGTCATGTTTCGCCATGGTGGTTCAGGTGCGAGAATGGCTGATCCAGCTCGGAAAAAGGTTGCTTGAAAGTTGAACTGAGATCTGGTTTTTGAGTAAGTAACTTTGGATGGAGGATTAGATCATGCGTTTGGATGCTCAACGAGATCGCGAGGTAGAGAAAAGAAAAGGTTTTGCTAGGCGGACTATCTTGACTTTCATTTGGTTGGCTATCTGCATCGGTGCTGCCTACTTATTTGTCAATTGGCTCCTGGAAACAGAAAGGTTACGGATGAGCTTTTTTTATTTCCAATTACACATTCCACAGACAGTAAGTAAAGGAATCATCGTCGCCGGTACCGTCATGGTGGTTGTCATGGTCATCAACTTTTTTATCCTTGTTGGCTATAGTTTGGTCAGTCCAAGTGGCCGGCGCCACCCTGGTACTCCTAGCCAATATTCCCCGGATCCCGATCCAGACGATCGAAAATTCGACTACCGATAAAATAGTTGCCCCCGATTTTTCTGCGTCACAATTCCAGCCATCTTTGCTATTGTCTCGCCCTTACTTTTGAGCTATTACTGAATCATACTCCTTCATCTGTGCTCTGTAGGGATGCCAGAAATTTTCAATCATAATTTGACCTGTTTGTTTATTATTAAGCACTTATCCTGGAGGGTTGTTCCATGCGTATTGATATGAAACGGGATGCCGAAACCGCGAAACGAAAGGGGTTTGCTGGTAGGACTATATTCGCCGTAGTGGCCCTTATTGTGGGCTTCGTGCTTTCTTACGTGGTAACCACCTATTTATTCAACAATGAAATCCTTACGGATAGTTTCTTCTATAACCAGCTTTTTGTTCCCAGAACTGTGAGCGAAGATGTTCTCCGCCTTGCCGTAGCCTTTGTTATGGTGTTCGTTCTCCAGTTCTTCGCCATCATCGCCTATGCCATTGCCAGTCCTGAGGCAAAGATACGCCCGGGAACGCCAACCGCAATCGCCCAGGACCCGGATTATTACGAGGCCTACACCTATACTGACTAGGGCCCATCACCTGCATTTTTCCGGTGACCGGCCCCATGAATCGAGAACTTTTCGTTCTCATCCATCAAGGTTCCGTCTTAGCCACCTCTGGTGCCGGTCACCACTATCACCAAATACTCAATCGCGTAGGTTCATCCCTTTCAGGCCAATACCCCATCACACACCCTTAATATCCACTTTGCCCTCTGCATCCATGAGGTGAATTGGAACAGAAATTAGTTCAAGCCCGTTCGATTGATTATCTCAGGTAACAGATGGTTCCAGTGATACGATTTCGAAGTCGCGACTGGTTAATTTGTGCAATACAGGGTTGGTCGGATCGGTAGCGAAATCCCAGAAGGCGTTCTGGGCTGTGGTGCCTGGAAGATAATTGTTTCTTCCGATATATACGTCCTGCTGCATCCGCAAGCCACACACCTGGATAGGGGCAACCCGTCCGCTGGCTAACCTGGTTACCACAATGCGGGACACAAAGCCGACGCCCAGGCCTTCTTCGACAGCCAGAGCAATGGCTTCGGAATTACCGAGGGTTAAAACGGTATGTAATTGGTCTACTGATATGCCAACATTTTCCAGACCGCGAGCCGATACCTCGAAAGTGCCCGATCCCTCCTCGCGCATGATGAATTCCGCTTCTAACAATTCCTCCGGTTCAATGGAAGTCCGGCTGGCCCATGGATGATTTAGTGGGGCGATAAGTTGGATCGGATCGGAAATGAATTTACAAAACTCGACGGTGCTACAAAATTCGGTTGGGCTGGCCAATGCAAGATGAACCAGGCCATCGCATAGATCCTCCACAGCCTGGCGACGGGGCGTGACTTGGCATGTGGCTGTTACTTGAGGGTGTCGCTGCATGAAGCTAGTCAATAGAAATGGCAACACATATTTTCCTGATGTCGTACTGCAGCCAACCTTCAGATGTCCATATACCTCGCCCCGAAGCGATTCCATTGTCTCATCAATGCGTACCGACCAATCGACAAGCCGTCGGGCCAGGGGCACCAAAGCTTCGCCGGCATCGGTCAACACCATCTGCCGTCCCTTGCGAACGAATAGTTCGGTTTGAAAGTGCTGCTCCAATGCCTGGATATGCTGGCTAACGCTGGGCTGAGTCATATGTAGCTGGCGAGCTGCGGCCGTGAAATTCAGCGTTTCGGACGCGGTTAGGAATACGTTCAATTGGTGAGCATCTAACACGTTCCCCTCCTTAAGAATCCGCCATAGTCATAATAA
>DOXE01000480.1 GCA_003519205.1 Chloroflexota bacterium | reverse complement strand
CGGATGAAGTGGCAACTTGCCGACCGGCGGACTTTCGTCCACCTAGAATTGGCGAAACTTCGCTCAATGCTCTAGCCGGATGAAGTGGCAACTTGCCGACCGGCGGACTTTCGTCCACCTAGAGCCATTAACGAACTACAATTACTTTGGAAATGCACCACTTTGACTGAACCGTGCTTGTTTTTTGGCAGCTCCACCAACTAAGCGTATTATCATTACGTTTAATTTCTTACAAGTTATTATCAAGTTATTATGGACGAAAAGATAATAAGAGAAAAATTACGGACTTTTATCACTCATGAACTGATCCGTGATGAAGAATACCATTTAGCCGATGACGAAGGCATTATCACCGGTGGTCTGATGGACTCCTTCGCTCTGGCTGAGTTTGCCGTCTACGTAGAAAGCGAATTCGGCGTCTACATCCCCGATGCCGAACTGACCGTAGCCAAGATGGATACGCTGGACCAGATGGTAGCCAGAGTGGCCGGCTGAGATATGGATTATGCGGTCACCCGTAAGGCGTAAAGTGACACTGACTAACTCTTGGTTACGAATTACGTTTTACTCCTTGTGCTTCACGTTTCGCGCCTCACGTTTCCTCCCATGTTAACTCCCGCTTCTCGCCCTAAATTCCAAACCTTACTCGACGCCCTCGTTCTCTGCCAGGATCTCAACCCAGGACCCGAAGCCATCATCTACGTTGAGACAGATAAGCCGGCTGTTCACATTAGAGGCGCACAATTTCAGGAAGCGGTTCATTCCTATGCCGCGGGTATGAAAAAAATCAACCTCAAACCCCGTGACCTGGTCGTTATCGCCCATACCCAAAATCTAGAAAGCATCTTCGCCTTCTGGGGAGCCTTGCTCGTCGGCGCCATCCCCTCCATGTTTCCTACCCTCACAGAAAAGCTAGATGCCGAGATATACATGCGAAATTTGGCCGAGTTAGTCCGGCTTTCGGATGTCAGGGTGATCTTAACCACCGATGAATTCGCCCCGGAGTTGCAAAGGCGTGTCACTTGTCAGACGATTGGCTCCCAACATCTGTCTCAATCGATAACCAAGGCTGAAACCGGCGATTATATAGCCCACCAGCCGGATCCGGATGAGATCGCCTTTTTGCAACATTCCAGTGGTACGACTGGCTTGCAGAAAGGCGTAGCTCTTTCCCATCGCTCTGTGCTAAATCAACTGGCCAATTATGGCCAGGCCATCCAGCTTAACCAACAGGATGTGGTCGTCAGCTGGCTGCCTCTCTACCATGATATGGGCCTTATCGCCGGATTTTTATTGCCTCTGGTGCAAGGCATTCCGCTGGTTCTGATGTCACCATTCGATTGGGTTCAGCATCCGGCTCTGCTTTTTCAGGCCATTCATGACCATCGCGGAACGTTGTGCTGGCTGCCCAATTTCGCCTACAATCATTGCGCCCGCCGGATTCGCCAGCGGGACTCAGAGGGGCTTTCCTTAGGCAGCATGCGCCTGTTCGTCAATTGTTCCGAACCTGTCTATCATGAAAGCCATCAGTTATTTTATCAACGCTTCGCCCCAAACGGGTTGCAGCCTGAGATGCTGTCGGTCAGCTTCGCTATGGCCGAAAATACCTTTGGCGTGACCCAAACCCCGCCCGGCCAAACGGCAAAACNNCCATTCAGGGAACTGCCATCCGGGTAGTTGATGATGCCGGCCGGCCATTGCCAGAGCGAGCTGTGGGCGAGGTAGCCATCCAAAGCGATTACATGCTAACCCGATATTACCAGCGGCCGGATTTAAATCCCTTTCAGGATGGTTGGTACTTGACCGGGGACATGGGTTATTTGGCCAATGGCGAACTTTATATCGTTGGCCGCTCTAAGGATCTTATCATCAATGCCGGCAAGAACATCTACCCCCAGGACATAGAAGCCATCGTCAACGAGGTACCAGGTGTCCATCCCGGCCGTTGTGTTGTTTTTGGTGTACCCGACCAAAAGGAGGGTACGGAATTAATCGCCGTCGTCGCCCAAGTAAAGCAACCCGCTGTCCTCAAAGATTTACAGCAGCGTCAAAAAATCGCCCGTTCTATTCGCCAGGAAGTGGTCCGCCAAAGCCTGGTCACCGTCAGCTACGTGCACCTGGTCGGTCCTAAATGGCTGATCAAAACTTCGAGCGGCAAGATTGCCCGGTCAGCCAACCGTGAGAAATGGCTGGCCGAAAAACCAGCTTAGTTACATTTTGCCAAAAATAACGCCATAAGCTATGCTTCAATATTGTGGAGGAGGTCCCCTCTATATGCCGTGAAACTTTAAGGATAATCACTTTCGATTATTGAGGAAGCAACATGAATTGGGAAGACAAAACTGTTCTGATCATTGATGATGAACCGGCCATGTGCCAGTTGGTGATGACGGTCTTTGCCAAGGTTGGTGCCAAGGTACACATGGCCTTTACCGGCGAACAAGGTCTGCAAACGCTGGTCAATTATCGACCGGATCTTGTCATCCTCGATATTTTATTGCCTGGCATGGACGGTTTAGAGGTGTGCCGGCAAATTCGCGATTACTCCGAAGTGCCTGTCATCGTTTTAACGGCTGTGGGGCCCGAAGAGCAGGTCGTCAACGCCTTGCAAGCTGGTGCTGATGATTACTTAACCAAACCATTTAGGACGGATGAACTTAGGGCTCGCGCCATGGCCATCATGCGCCGGGCCGGGACCACACTTCAATTATATCCGGTGCCGTCGTACGAGGACGATTATTTGACCATCGACCTCGATGATCGCAAAGTATTAGTCCGGGGCGAATCTGTTAAGCTGACATCTACAGAGTTCAAATTACTGGCTCATCTTTATAGGCATGCCAATAACGTCTGTACCTTCGAGCAGATATTAGATAATGTTTGGAGCTCTCATTATCGCAGTTCGGCCGAGAATGTCCATGTCTACATTTGGCACCTGAGGCAGAAGTTGGAAGAGGATCCCAAGAGTCCGAAATATTTGATCAGCGACCACAGTGTTGGCTATCGTTTTCAGACCTACGAACAAGATTAGATTCACCATTCTGGCAACTGCCCCGAAATATTCCTTTCCGTGACCGAGAGCCCATTCATAGACAATTTTAGACCAAATAACGAAGGATTGATAGAGTGAAGATCTGGCAAAACAGGAAGATCTTGATCATTGACGACGAACCGTCCATGTGCCGGTTGGTTGCCTCCATTTTCGAAAGACTTGGCGCTGAAGTGAGCTCTACATTTACGGGGGAAGGGGGATTACGATCGGTTCAAGATGAGAGGCCTGACCTGGTTATATTGGATATCTTGTTGCCGGGTATGGATGGACTAGAAGTATGCCGGCGGATTAGGGAGTTCAGCGATGTACCTATCGTCATGTTGACGGCCGTGGGGCGCGACTCCCAGTTAGTGCGTTGCCTATATGCGGGAGCGGATGACTATGTCACTAAACCATTCAAACCGGACGTCTTAAAAGCCCGAGCTTGGGCTGTCATTCGCCGCGCAGACGCCTGGCCAGAATTTGAACCGAAAAGTTCCTACAATGATGGTCATTTGCTTATTGATTTGGACTCAAACACCATCACCGCTGAAAATAAGCAGGTGCAACTCACGACCACTGAATTCCAAGTATTAGCCTACCTCTATCGCAATAGTGGCCAAATGTGCGACGTGAGTGAAATCCTCCAGTATTTATGGGGTGATGGCTTTGGGGGTAGCCATGAAGAAGTCCGGATTTATATCTGGCATCTTCGTCAGCAATTAGAACCCAATCCCCAGGAGCCCATTTACATCGTCGGCAATCATGACGTAGGATATTCCTTCCAGAGCAAAGGTTCGTGAGCCCGAGGATCCGATCGGGAGGCAAAAATGGCGCTGCGTATCCCAAGTCTGGTTCTAAAACAGCTCTATACCTTTGGCAGCCTTCAAAATAACGATCATCAGGTTCGATTTTCAGTTAAGAATCGTCTCAGTGACGCAAGCTTAATCGGCTTGCAGAGTGTCCAGATTGATGGCCGGGTTGTACCTCGGCCGGCGATCCAGTTGATCTTGGATGACGGAACTCGATTAGATCCTGATCAACTGTCCCAGGTGCCGATGGACTTTCCATTGCGTAAGTCCCTGACTATTGTCTGTGATATAGAGCCCTTAGCCATTGGGAAACACAAGATCGAAGTCCATTTTGATACCAATCCTTATGGCAAACTCAAACTCAAAGTGGAAGACACGATAACGGAAGAGATAGAGGAGCGGATCCACATTCCCCGAGATATGGTCGATGACTATGGAGCCGAGATCGTTGCCAGAAGACGCCAATTTGTTGAATCCTTCACGGGCAAGAAACTCGAGCATATTGCTCATTATTCATTCGATCCACATATAGCCCAAGGTAATATTGAGAATTTTACCGGAGTGGTCCAGATACCCATTGGTTTCGCCGGGCCATTGCAGATCAATGGCGAGTTTGCCCGGGGTGAATTCATCATTCCGATGGCTACAACTGAGGGCGCTCTGGTTGCCTCCTATAATCGGGGCATGAAGGTTTTAAACTTATCCGGTGGGGTGACCTGCAGTGTGGTTGGCGACGCTATGCAACGGGCGCCGGTTTTTGTNNACTGGCGATGCTGCCGGCCAGAACATGGTCGGCCGGGCCACCTTTGCCGCCTGTAGCTGGATCCTGGATAAATATCCGGGCATCAAACATTTTTATCTGGAATCCAACTTGGCTACAGATAAGAAAGCTTCTCAGGTCAATATCATGCGTACCCGGGGCAAGCGGGTCACGGCCGAGGCCGTCGTCAAGAGAGACGTGCTCATCCAGCATATGCGAGTCGAACCAGAAAGCCTCTTTTACCATCACTCAATCTCTAATGTCGGCACGATACTTTCTGGTGCAAACAACAATGGCGCTCATTCAGCCAATGGCATTACAGCCATGTTCATCGCTACAGGACAAGACGTTGCCAATGTTTCTGAATCCTCGGCCGGTATCTTATATTCCGAGATTAACGGAGACGGTGATTTCTATTTTTCTATCACCATCCCTTCGCTGATCGTAGCCACCTACGGGGGTGGTACAGGCCTGGCTACCCAGAGAGAATGTCTAGAACTCCTGGGTTGTTATGGTGCGGGCAAGGTTCACAAGCTGGCTGAGATCGTGGCTGGTGTCGTGTTGGCCGGCGAACTATCTCTAGGGGCGGCCATATCTTCCTCTGATTGGGTCTCAAGCCATGAGCGTTACGGCCGGAATCGCTAAACATTTTGCCAAAAGCACTTGCATCCAAACCAAACTTTACGTAATATTTCTCGGTGCAAAGGGATAGCCTGCTCTCGGCCGATAATCATCTATACCAACTGGCCCGTTTAGGACGTCTGCGCCTCCCGAAATCAACATCGGGAGAAGCAAGACGTGTAATTGATCGAATTATTTACCCCATTGCGGTTGTGTTTTTCGGCTTTGTTACCCCCCTCTTGGCCGGTTTATTTTTAATTCCCTTTTTGTTAGTCCTTTGGTTCACTCAGGGGGATGAAGCCTTGTTGGATACAGTCGCGAATAGTGGCGATAGAGTGGTTTTTCTCTTTCTTGGCTTTATCCCAATCTACTTGATGATTTGGATCTGGCTGTGGCTCTTTGAGCAGCGTCAGTTATGGACAACCGGGCTTGAGTGGCCTAGTTGGTTGGCTAAGTATTTGCGAGGACTGCTAGTAGGTTTGCTCATGTTCAGTGCCAGCGTGGCCATATTAGCTGCTTTTGGTTACATTAAGACAGAATCAACCGGTCCGGGCGCTCAACGGGCACTGGCTGTTGGAACCGTTTTGTTGATCGTCGTCGGCTGGATGATCCAGGGGGGTGCTGAGGAGTTGTTAACGCGGGGATTCGTCTTGCCTATTATCGGATCCCGTTACGGCTCGGGAATCGGCATTCTCATCTCATCCCTTATCTTCAGCGCGCTGCATTTGCTCAACCCCAATATCAGCTTGATCGCCCTACTTAATCTATTTCTATTCGCCGTATTTGCGGCTTTATACGCCCTCTTTGAAGGCGGTCTGTGGGGGGTCTTCGCCATCCACGCTGTCTGGAATTGGGCTCAGGGCAATCTTTTCGGATTTGAGGTCAGTGGATCAGAAATTAGCTCGGCTGTCATCTTCGATCTGGCTGAAGCCGGACCTGACTGGCTTACTGGCGGTCCCTTTGGTCCGGAAGGGGGTCTTGCCGTCACAGGCGTGCTCCTCCTGAGTTCAATCCTCGTTTTTATTGCCGACCGGCGGAGGCTCGCATCTACCTGAGCTAAGGTAATAGAATAACTATTACTTCGAGAACCCATAACAAAAAAGCCGGAAGACACCCTCTCCCGGCTATTTAGATCTATTTAATTTTCTCCGATTTTTATCGGATACCTCCCCGTAAGATGGTTTCTTCCATGTCCACCTCTAGATCCTCGGTCAGGGAAAGCTCATGCACCTTTCCTCCNNACAGATAGCGGAACTGGCATCTTCCATCGAATCACTGACAGCCTTGATCTCGTCATCACTTATGCCCAGGTCAATTTTTTTGCCGACCAGGCCACCGGCGGCGGCGCCTAAGACAAGGCCACCAACTGGCCCACCGACGATGGTACCAACCACCAGACCAGCAAGACCCCCGGCGATAGCTCCCCGCTTGGTGGTGAAATCTTCCGTCTCGTGTACTTTCACCTTTCCCTTTTCGTCTTTGACCAGGACCACGGCATCGCCTAGTACGATACGATCTTCCTTTTGCCATTCTTTTAAGGTTTTTAAAGCTTGGTCACCCTTTTTTACATCGTCAAAGGTTAGAATCAATATTGCGCTGGTTTCTACCATTTTTATTCTCCTAATTTCACTAGCCAATCCCAAGGCAAACTCGGCCCATCAAAAGACCCTGTAAAAATATACGTCATGAGGGAAAAAACCGCCAGCTTTCCCTTAACGTGTGTATCATACTAGTAC
>DOXE01000197.1 GCA_003519205.1 Chloroflexota bacterium | reverse complement strand
CCCGCCTCAAATCAACCGAACCAAAAGAGCGATCCTGGTCGAATTTAAGCCCATTTTGATCGTTCAGGTGAACACTCCATAATTTATTGAAAGCCATGGCGAAACTAATCTCGTCGGCCGGATCGAGCCCGGCCAGTATGGCATGAGCTGATTCCATCAGAACACCGATCCTTTCCGGATGGTTACTTTGCATGCCCAAGGCCAAGCCATGGCCCATGGTTGGAATATAAGCCAGATCCATAGGCTCGTTAGGCTTGGGTTCGATGGCGATACGTAATTCGGGGTTGTGCTCGAGCAAAACATTTATCGCTTCTAAAAGCCAGTGGGTAGCTTTGACGGCGTCTTTCGCCTCACGCATATAGGTACCTTCACGGGCCAACCAGAGCACCATCAGGTTGGTTCCCATTTCATGCCCAATATCAACCGTCTTTTTGGCCCGCTCGATGGCATAGGCTCGAACTTTCGGATCGTTAGCCGTAAAAGCACCGTCAACCGTCAATGGGTGCTCCCATAAGCGCGGGGCAACAAACTCAGCCACCAGGCCATTNNGGCCGGATTGGAGGACCAAAAGGGTCCGCTCCCTCGTGAATGTTCCAAGGGCCAAATGAAAAACGATAACCAAATTTTTCCATGGTTTGTTTCTCCAGACTTACGTTTCACGCCTCACGTCTTCAAATACTCGTTCCCAAATACGCAATCCATACCGGCTCAGATAGACCGGAATATTCTGATATAGTGGATTCTCCTCNNACTAAGAAAGGGTTTAGACGACGCTGGGCCTCGGTGTTATCTTTCATAGCCTGACCCAGAGCAAGGAAATTTCCAGCGTAAAGGGCGTCTCGTGATGGGATAGCGGTCGCTCTTAAATCGTTCAGTGGTTGACAATCGGGACCCGCATCTTCCAATTCCTTGATGACTTTTTCATGAACTTCAGAAGAGCTATGGGATCGACCCAAATATATC
The DNA here is from genome assembly GCA_003519205.1 of Chloroflexota bacterium. Classification (GTDB taxonomy): domain Bacteria; phylum Chloroflexota; class Anaerolineae; order Promineifilales; family Promineifilaceae; genus UBA11865. The sequence goes on along the minus strand of DOXE01000197.1, from coordinate 2,741 downwards.
AGTACCAGACGCCGCTCAAGCTCCCACCAGATCGAATTCGATACCTGTATTTGTGATACCGAGGAGTAGGGGTAATCAAACATATCGATGAAGTTAATACCACCATATGCCGAACATAGCTGGTCTTGAATGCCACATTGCTGACCCAGTAGATCGACTTCTACCGATTGAGCTTTATAGGCGACTTCGTGGGGTGTGAGCCGGCCGGGTGTTAACATGTCCATTGCCCCAATGAGGGCTACGGTTACGGCGGCCGAAGTGCCGGTGGAAGCCCCGCTGGGCGCTTCGGAAAAGATTGTCACCTGGAAAGCCAGGTCTTTCGGTGCGCGCATGATGGCGATGGCCGCTTCAAGCAAGGGATGCCGGTCCCAACCCGCCTGCTCTTGATTTATGGCATAACGCTCGCCAAAGTTCTCGGCATAGATGACAACACGTTCGGGTAAGACCCCCATCGGAAAGACCTCGATCTGTACCTCTGCATAGGGATAAACCCCGATATTGAAGATCCGGCCATATTCGGCAAACCAGGTGTCGGTCCAACCACCGTTATCACAAATTCGGATTGGGGCTACGGCATTGATGATGCGCGAAGGCTGAACGGTTCCCAAATCACGCATCGGCCGTTACCTCAATCGCCAATTCGTAGGTTCGCGATTCTCCAGGCTCGAGCATCATTAACGTCCCTCTCGCTCTTTCGGCCGCTCGCCCTTCTACGTAACAATTGGCCGGTTCGATTCCCAACACATGAACGCCAGCACCCGGCATCTTCCATTGGACCAACATCGGCAATTGGTCAACCGACCAATTCAGGCTCACTGATAATGGAGTTGTCTCCAGCCCAACCGCTTGGGGAAATCTTGGGTTATGAATGACCACCTGGGCTTCATCTGAGTCGAATTCCTGGTGGTAATAGACTCGCTCCTGATACCCCGCCTCTGGTAGATCCCAACGATCATATCCAGCTATTGGTATCCCATTATCACGAGCGATTACCTTTTTTGACGGAAAATCAATGGTTGTTTCCCCATCTAAGAGGGGAAAACCAAAGTTGAAATGATAGAGGATCATATGTGGGGTCGTTTCAAAACCGGCATTCTCGACCAGATCGGTTAATTCGATTCGATTTTGCCCGATCTTGCTTCGAATCGTACGATTTAGTTTCAAATTTGGCGCAAAGATCATGGTTTCTTCAACCAGGCCGGAGATGCGCATTTCGTACTCGTCGCCTTGCCATTGGCCCATAACCGATACATGCCGGGCTGGCATGTGGTGCGCCCGACCGTGCAGGCCAAATGATTGACCATCATCCTCTTCTGGAGCACCCACAAAGCTGAGCCCACAGGTCATCAACAGTCCGCCAACGGCCGTACGCAGCCACTCGATACCGCTGGCATCGTAATAGGCTGGGTGTGCATCACCGCTAGCCGCTTGCCAGGTCAGGGGCACACCACCGAATTCGGCCAGGGAGATATCTAATGCCCGGGAAGGGCTGGCATAATACGTTAAACCAGCACCGGTCCGCACCTGAATCTGATCGTTTCCGGCTTCAACTCCTTCTGACCATTGCAGGCGCCTTAAGCCACCCACTTGCTCAATCCGGCCGATGCGAGCCTCTAACTCGCGCCGGGTCCACTCTCGTCCATAGAGTTGCATACTTAAAATATCCTGGTGCCGTGAAAAATGTTCCTATACGTCCTCTTCGATCTTTGGAATTCGTTTGATCCTCGGATCGGTGAATATATCGAATTCATCCCGGCTGGTGCTGGAAAATTCCGATACGATCGCTCCTTCGTCGGCCGCCTGGAACCAATGTAGCGTATCTGGTGGAATGGTATATTGCTGGCCAGGGTTGAGTTCTATTTCACGGAAAACCGTGTAATACTCCTCGCTTCCTTCGGGTACCTGGGCTTGAATATCGAGCGTAGGTTCGCCATCGACATACAACCATACCTTGCCCCAACGGCAGCGAAATGTCTCCATCTTTCCTGGTTCTCCAAAAACAGGTGGATGGCGGTGTTCCGGACAGGTCTGTCCAGGAAATAGCACCAGCTCTTTGGCACAATAACGATCCGTATTTACGTATACCACCAGCTCCAGACCGGTACGTTCTAACTCGCCGAGGCCAAGTTCGGCAACCTCGATATTCTCGCGCTCTTCGGCCGTCAGCTCGATGCCGACATCAGCCAACATCTCGGCCGCTTTAGCCTGCGCCTCTCTCACTTCACTTCTTTTTATCATCTTTTATTCCTTTTCAGACAGGATAAACAGGATTAACATGATTGATTATTGGTTCTTATGATTGAATTTGATCAGCTATCTTCTGATTCACTTTTGGTTTGAAGTTTTTATATTTCTGCTTGATCTGGACTGACTTACCGAAGTTGATGAGCAAACCTATGTCTAATCCAGTTGCAGTCAGATAATTTACCAATTGAGCTTCATGCAATTTGGTCAATTTCTCAATTGCCTTCAATTCAACAACTAATCTTTTCTCAACAAGTAAATCGGAAACAAAATCTCCGATTACTTCACCTTGATAATAGACTTGGATTGGTCTTTGTTGTTCCACTCTGAGACCAGCTCCAGATAACTCTATTCGAAGCGCATTTTCATACACTTTCTCAAGAAACCCTGACCCCAGCGAATTATGAACTTTGAATGCACATCCGATAACTTTTTTGGTTAGCTCTTCGTCTTCCATTTGAAAAAATATATCTTGTAAATCCTGTTTTACACTGAGT
>DOXE01000015.1 GCA_003519205.1 Chloroflexota bacterium | reverse complement strand
TCATGTACCTCATATTCCATTTCTCCCATACGGAAGTGAGAGCCTTCAGGTAAACCGGCACCGCTAGTTGCATCCGATATCACGCACAGGCGGTCAGGGCCAATACACTTATAGGCCAGTTTCATCAGCGTCGGTGGAAGATGCTTGTTGTCGCAAATCATTTCAACAGTCAGGTCGTCGGATGCCAACGACACTTCCAGCAGGCCGGGTTTGCGCCAGGGACCTTCCCGTATTGTGGTGGATTGCGCGCTCCAGATGTGGATGATATGTCGCAAGCCCCTCTCTATCGCTGCTGCAACCTCATTCTCTTTGGCTGAACTGTGACCGGCAGCAGGGATGATGCCCAGCACTACGAGTCGGTCGGTGAGTTCCAGAGCGCCCGGCAACTCAGGTGCGTAGGAGACCATCCGGATGACATCATGATGCTCCAGCAAGCGGTCAACACTGCCATCGTTCGGATTTCGAATATTCGCCGGATCTTGTGCGCCGGCCTGAGGGAGACTGAAGTAAGGGCCTTCAAGGTGAACACCGAGAACTTGAGCCCCTGCCTGATTCTCGCTCATCCATTGACGACTAAATTCCAGGCAGTTCACCAGATCGGAGATGGGAGCGGTGGCCGGGGTCGCCAACAATGACGTCACCCCGCGTCGTGCGTTCTCGTGGGTTATGTTGCCAAAAGCCTCAGCATTCGGTTCGTTGAAGGTATGGTTGAGTGCGCCGTGGGTGTGGATGTCGATCANNTACTGGGCTTCAACCATAGTCTTGTCACCTGTTTCGTGCATGATTTCCCACATTCTGGTTGCCATCTTCTCCAATATAGGTCGCTGAATGGGGTCACCGGCTACATTTTGTAGTTCGTGGGGATCGTTCGCCAGATCGTAGAGTTCGTCATTGTCGAAACCGTTAAATACGTACTTATAATCGTCGCGCCAAAGTACCCGCTGGGTATAGTTGAATCGCTGCCCGTGGCACTCAGCGTACGCCTCAGACTGCCAATCGGTTTCCAGCCCACGGATCAAAGAGAGTAAAGAGCGTCCGTGACACGGAAATTCGGCGTCGATGGTGAGTTGTACCAGCGTCGGGACCAAATCGAGCAAGCTGACAATCGCAGACACTTGCCTACCAGCCGCGATGCCCGGGCCATTTAAGACCAAAGGTATACGGTAAACGCCCTCAAAGGCGGGAATGCCCTTTAACAACAGCCGATGTTCAGCCATGTAGTCGCCATGATCGGACGTGAAAACAATGATGGTGTTCTCAGTCATATTCAAATTATCTAGCGTGGCCAGAATGCGTCTGATCTGGTCGTCAACCATGGTACAGTTAGCATAGTAGCAGGCAGTTGCCCGGGCGTAATCGTCCCAGGTAAGATTTTCCCAGACACGTTGTATGCGCCGGTAAATGGCAGGTTGGTCAGCTAGATTAGAGTCGAAGTTTTGCGGTGGAGAGATGTCATCCAGATTGTAGCGTTCGTAGTAACTTCTCGGGGCCACAAAGGGATCATGGGGCGCTTCAGTGCTGATAAAAAGTGCCCAAGGTCGGTGAGGATTGGCGGCCGCTTTCTGCAAGAAACTAATGCCGTCGGAATACATCTGGTATTCAGGCAACGCTTCCACAGGCTCTTCGCTGACGCCATACAACAGAAAATCCGCGTAACCTTTTTGTCTTACGACCCGTCGGATAATTAAATCAGTTTCTACTTCCACCAATCCCAATTTCTGCTGGTATTGCTCGATCTCATACGTCTCGAATCCAAAATTTTCCAGGCAATGGCTGCGCTCTACGTGCCACTTCCCAAAATAGGCCGTATCATAACCAGCTCTTTGCAGCATTTGCGGCCAAAGAGGTAAAGTAGTGTCGAATTTAGCCCGGTAAGAGGGCACAGCGTGGGCTACATCCACCATGCCATGGCTGTGCGGCAAAACCCCACTCAGCAAGCTGGCCCGCGCGGGCGAGCATATGGGATTGACCGTATAACAGCGTCGAAACCACGTGCCTCCCGCCACCAGCTTATCCAGGTTTGGAGTTTGGCAAGCGGTGTGCGATTCAATGGTGTCCGCACGCTGCTGATCAGTCATCAAGAAGAGAAGGTTAGGCCTACTCATAGGGTACTTGTCATTGTTTGGACTTGAAATTTACGGCCAGGATCGTGTGGCTGGTAATCGCCGGAAAGTCGCTCCAATACGACCGTGCAGTAAATCAGCGCCCTTGGCAAATGGAAAGGATCCTTAACCGGCAAGGCGACTGTTTCTTTAAATTTCCTGCCCTGCCGGTCCAGTTTTTGGGTCCACTCCCCAAAAACGGGAACCGGATAATGTGTGAAAGCATATTCATGTACCTTGGAAAACCAATCCAAGGCCCAAACCTCTGAAGATTGTTCATAGGCCAAGAGCAATGCATAAAGCGCTTCTGTGTGCGGCCACCACAATTTACTGTCGGCAAACGGCCACCAGGGCTCACCTCCTGCCGCATCACGGGAAAGCAAAATGCCCCCATACTTGCCATCCCAACCATACTCTATATGACGTTTGATGACTGCAACCGCCTGATCGATTCGGGACTGGTTTTTCCAATATTGGTAAATATGGATCATGAACCACATGGACTCAATCGCATGACCAGGTACAATAGCTCGCCCTTGCGGTGAGTCAATTGGCTCATTATCCAGCGAAACGTACTCGTAGATCAGTCCTTCTTCCTGTCTTAAAAAAGCCGTCATCACTTCTTCCGCTTGCTGATAACCCGCTTCCAGAATCGTCTGATCTTCCAATAAACGGCCGAGTTCATGAAACACCGAAGAAAAAATCATGGAAACGCCATGAGCTTTGACCCCTTCCGGCAGCGGATAAGGAGCAGTGGTGTATGAACCTGGATTTTCCAGGAGGCGCTGGGTGTTTCGGTATGTTTCCAGCGCTAACGAGATGGGTTCTTTTTCACCCGTTGCCCGGGCAAGTTCAGTCAATCCATAAATAGCAAAGCCCTCTGTATAGATACTGGTTGGGCCCTGCAGCACATCACCGGCGGCATTAACGGCGAAAACCCATCGGCCGCCCTCATCTCGTCCATACTGCTTAACAAAATTATAAATATGCCAGGCCGCATCCAGCCATTCCTGCCGTGGTTCGATCTTGTTGTACAGAGCGGAAAATGTCCAGATTGCCCGGAGCTGGGACCACAAATATTTATCAGTGCTCAACACATGCCTTTCATCAGAAATGCAAGTTAATATGCCTCCCTGATCCTGATCAAGGGCATGTGTCATCCAGAAAGGGATGGTCCGCTCCAATAGTTCGGCGCGATAGATGGCCAATAAATCGGTAAAGCGGACGCTAATATCCATCCTATTCTTCAAGGACCTCATCATAATCCCAGCCGTTTAGGCGACATATCTCATGCACATGGGAGTCCCAAGTGGGTTCGGCATCAGGTCGAGAACTGGGAAAACAATCCACAACAAGATAACGCAAGATCTGATCGCCTAAGCACCGGGCACGATGCATGGTACCAACAGGCATACGCACAACATCACCCGGTTTGATATTGACCAGGAGAGGTCCTTCTTCAGTCTCTATCGTTAGTTCTCCTTCCCCATCTACTACATAATATATCTGCTCTGTGTCGTCGTGCTTATGCAGCGGCGAAGCCTTCCCTGGTTCGACTACTGTAAAGAACACTTCACTGGCGGTAGCTTCCGAACGATCCATGACCAGGTCATTGATATGAGTGGGAAAACGATAACGTTTGGTCTTTTTAGTGCTAAATTTGTATTTCATGACATTTCCTTTTTCAATAAAAATTAAATGAGGCTATCTGGTTCTAATTTCTAACTTTCATTTTGTGCCTTATAACCGGCGAGTATTTGGTCCATCACCCATGTGGTGCGGGCGCCGCTCTCTCCAGTGCTCGGGCATTTTCCTTCCCCTAATAGGTCGTCAACCACGGTTTGGATAAGCGGTTGCTGAATATGAACCGGATAGCCAATTTTAAATTCTTTCTTCCCTTCAACCGTTTCCAATACCACTGGTTGGTCGTCAAAAGTTGAATACATGAGGTGACCTTTGTCACCTATAATCTCAGTGCGATCCATTTCTGCAAAAGCGTTAAAACACCAGTTTCCCGTTCCTTGAACACCGGACTGAAAGACAAATGAGGCGCTAACTATATCTTCAGCGAGGTAATTTCCGGCTTGATTGGTGGCAAAGCCCTGCGCATGTTCGATCGGCCCCAGTAAAAAGTCAAGAAAATCCAATTGGTGTGAAGCCAGATCNNCAAAAAACGCTGTAATGCTCTCCGGTAATAAGCGACATAAAGGGGCACATCGACCGCTTCACAAACAGCTATCATTTCACGGCATTGGGCATAATTGAGAGCCATTGGCTTTTCCACATACACAGGCTTGCCTGCTTGCGCGGCTTGGATGGTATACTCCTTATGAGAAGAAGGGGGCGTGGCTACATAGACAGTATTCACCTCAGGGTCTTCAATTAATGCTCGGGCGTTGTCGTACCATTTTTGAACTCCATGTCGCTGAGCATAATCTCGAGCCAGTTCTCCATTGCGCCTCATTACTGCTACTAACTCCGAATTGCGCGCTCTTTGTAATCCGGGACCGCTCTTTACCTCAGTCACATTCCCACAGCCGATGATTCCCCAACGCACGTTTTTCATNNGTTTTTCGTCGATGTGGTTGTCCCGGTTGATGCCTTCCAAATTTAACTCATTGGCGCGGTGGCAGCTGACGAAGTGATCTGGGCGAAGTTCAATCAGCTCTGGTTCCTCTTTTTTACAAATGTCCACGGCATACCGGCAGCGAGGGTGGAAGTAGCAGCCGGACGGTGGGTTAGAAGGGCTGGGCACATCGCCCTCCAGTTCCGTCATGGCGGAGCGTACCCGTGGATCGGCAACGGGTACCGCTTCCATGAGCGCCTCTGTGTATGGATGCATAGGGTGGTAGTAAAGCTCGTCCGTCGGCGACATCTCCACAATCTTGCCCACATACATCACCGCCACGCGGTCACTAATGTGCTTNNAAGCGCGGATTCAGGGCCAGCGCGCGGGCGATGACAATACGCTGTCGCTGGCCTCCGCTGAAGGCATGGGGAAAGCGCTGCATATATTCAGGGCGCAGCCCCACCAGCTGCAGCAGCTCGCGCACACGCTCCGTTCGCTCTTCACGATCCGTCATATGATCGATGACGAAGAGAGGCTCGCCAATGTTGTCCAGGATGTTGTGACGCGGATTAAGCGAGGCATAAGGATCCTGAAAGATCATCTGCATCCGNNGTGGTCTTGCCGCAGCCGCTCTCGCCAACCAGGCCCAGGGTTTCCCCTTCATTGATGAAAAAACTCACGCCGTCGACTGCTCGCACCTGGCCAACCACGCGCTTAAGAAAGCCTTTCTTGATGGGGAAGAATTTCTTGAGGTTATTGACCTCGAGTAGAACAGGTTTGTTGCCGTTGGTTGATTCCGCCATGGGGTTTGCCTAATTGACTGAAACTTGCGCTCTTGCTCGGGCCAGGGCGGTTTCATCCGCCTGCCCCTCTTCTTCGGAGCTGTTGTGGTGTAGAAAGCAGCTGACCGACTGCCGATCGTTGGCAGGCTCCAGAACTGGCGTGCGTTTGTCGCAGATGCCGGGCATGAAGGACTGGCAACGGGGATAGAAGGGACAGCCAGCCGGACGGTTGAAAGGATGCGGGATGGAGCCCTTGATCGTCGGCAAGAGCTCCTTGGATGCTTGGTGAATGGTAGGAATAGACTCAAGCAAGGCGATGGTATAGGGATGCTGTGGATTGTGGAAGATATCGTCAACAGGTCCTGTCTCGACAATGCGGCCCAGGTACATGACCACCACGAAGTCCGCAATCTGGGCGATTACCCCTAGATCGTGAGTGATGAAGATAATCGACATACCGCGCTCGCGCTGCAGGCGGCGCAGCAAGTTAAGCACCTGAGCCTGGGTGGTGACGTCAATGGCCGTGGTCGGTTCGTCGGCAATCAGCAGACGGGGGCTGCAGGAGAGGGCCATGGCGATCATCGCGCGCTGCCTTAAGCCACCGCTTAACTCCCAAGAGTAGGCATCCAAGCGCTGCTCAGGGCTGGGCATNNGCCAATGGTATGGACCGGGCTGAAAGAGGCCATCGGTTCCTGGGGAATGAGGGCGATTTCGCCGCCGCGAATATTGCGCATGCGCTTGCCCTGGGCGTCCAATTGGGACAGGTCGAGGAGTTCTTCCTGGCCGTCTTGCGAACGATGCCACCATAAGATTTCGCCGTCGACAATCCTTCCCGGCTTCTGGACGATGCGCAGCACCGACTTGATGGTCACGCTTTTGCCGCAACCGCTTTCACCAACCACCCCTAAAGTCTCTCCTTCTTTCAAACCGAATGAAACGCCATTTACCGCATGAACTGTTCCTTCAGGTGTCTTGAACGTTGTTTCAAGTCCTTGAACTTCAAGTAAAAAATCCGACATGCACGCGATTTCCTTTACTACAAAGGATTTTAGGACATGATGTTCTATGTTCCAAACGGGAAATTATACCCAATTCCCTAAGTGCGTCAATCATAATACCCCAGTATTGTATTTTTAGGCAAATCCAAGATACAAAAACAGTTCTTGAGAACTGTTTTTGTATCCCTTGTATGAATGGCAGATTAATAAATCCGTACAAGGCTAGGAAACGTTCGATCTTTATCTGGCATTTCAAGTATCAACTCATGATCATGGCCATTCAGTAAGATCGGGCGTTAAAACAAAAGATTGCACATCAAAACCAGTGTGCAGTCTTTCAAAAGGTATTGAGGATATTATTTGTAGCGGTTGTTTTCGTCTTCTTTGTGCCTTGCAACCAGCCTTGAACCAGCAATCCCTACCAACCCAAGCAACAAGCCCAGCACGGATGCTCCAAACGAAAGGAAGTTCATAAAGAATGTCGATTCGACCAGATGGATCACCATAAGAAACGGCATAAGAACACCAAATAGCAAAAGGACAACAGCAATGACAATTAATTGTTTGGAATACTCAACTATCATTTGTACAACCAGCAAGCTGTAAAGTGTTCTTTATCCGGTTCAAAATATGGCGGCACTTCAACATCGCAAAGATTTTCGATCCGCTTTGGACAACGAGGATGAAAGCGGCAACCTGCCGGCGGACGCACGAGGCTGGGCGGCTCACCCGCTGGAAGTTCACGGTACTTAAGCGCGTTATTTGCGTCAGGATCCGAAGTGGCATCCATGAGCGCTTCGGTATATGGATGTTTGGGGTTATGAACCAGCTTGTTCACATCGGCAATTTCAACGACATTCCCTGCGTACATCACAAAGACACGCTCGGAGAAATAACGCACGGTTGAAAGATCGTGCGTTATATAAATTACCGCCAGTTGGTATTTCTCCTGAAGGCCACGCAACAAACGCAAAATCTCAACCCGCACGGAGGCATCCAGCATGGAAACAGGCTCATCGGCCACGATCAACTTGGGCTCAAGAATGATCGCACGTGCGATCACAACACGCTGTTGTTGCCCACCACTAAGCATATGCGGAAATTTATGGAGAAAATCATCCTGAGGAGTTAACTTTACCTCCTCCATTGCTTTGCGGACACGCCGCTCACGCTCTGCTGGATCTTTGATGCCATTGATGATCAACGGCTCCTCCAGAATACGCTGGATATTCATAAACGGAGCCAGTGCACCAAATGGATCTTGTTGTACATAACCGATTTGCGCCCGATAAAGGCGCAGATCTTCGCCTTTCAACTCGCCAATGTCTTTATCGTCATAGGTTATTGAGCCATTCGTTATCTTATTCAGGCCCAGGATGGTACGCATGAGGCTGGTCTTGCCGCAACCGCTTTCAC